>DRLE01000066.1 GCA_011051475.1 Gammaproteobacteria bacterium | reverse complement strand
TCACCGGTCTGGCGCCCTTTACCGAGCGTCTGGCGGGCAAGCTTTCGGGCGGCATGAAGCAGAAGCTGGGCCTGGCCTGTGCCCTTGTGGTCTCGCCGCAACTGCTGATACTGGATGAGCCCACCGTGGGCGTGGACCCGGTTTCACGTCGCGAGCTGTGGCAGATCGTCTACCGCCAGGTCGAGGAGGCGGGCATGACGGTATTGCTGAGTACCGCCTACCTGGACGAGGCCGAGCGTTGCGCCGAGGTTATCCTGCTGCACGAGGGCCGGATCATCAACCAGTCCTCGCCGCAGGCCTTCAGTGCGGACCTGGAGGGAAGAACCTGGCGCGTGCAGAGTGATCGCCTGAGCGACCGCCAGTTACAGGTTCAGCTGGAACAACAGCCCGGCGTGATCGATGCCATTATTGCCAATGAGGGTGTCAGGGTCGTTACCGAAGAAGCCGGCAGTGACTTTGCCGCTTCACTGAAGAAGATCGATCCCGAGCTGCAGACTGAAACTATTCCGCCGATTTTTGAAGATGCTTTTATCTCGCTGCTGAAACAGCGTACCAGCCAGACGCTCGATGCCGGTATCCAGCTCACGCACAAACTGGATGCAGACCCGGATGAAGACATTATCAGGGTCGAAAAACTGTCGCGTCGCTTTGGTGATTTTATTGCGGTCAATGAGGTCAGTTTTTCGGTCAAGCGGGGCGAAATCTTTGGTCTGCTGGGTGCCAATGGCGCCGGCAAGTCGACGACCTTTCGTATGCTGTGCGGCCTGCTGCCGGTTTCCTCCGGCGAGTTGTCCGTGGCCGGCCTGAATTTTCGTCATGCCTCGACCGCGGCCCGGCAGCAGATCGGCTATATGGCGCAGAAGTTTTCTCTTTACGGCAATCTGACGGTGATGCAGAACCTGCGCTTTTACGCCAGCGCCTACGGTCTGTTTGGCAGGCAGCAGGATGAGCGCGTCAACTGGGCGATAGAAGTCTTCGAGCTGGAGACCTACCGCGATATCAATACCCGTGACCTGCCGCTGGGCTACAAGCAGCGCCTGTCTTTTGCCGTGGCGCTGATGCATGAACCGCAGATCCTGTTTCTGGACGAACCAACCTCCGGCGTCGATCCGCTGGCCAGACGCGAGTTCTGGGTACGCACCAATGCCCTGGCGGAGGCCGGGGTGACGGTGCTGGTGACTACCCACTTTATGGAAGAGGCCAACTACTGCGACCGCCTGGTGATTATGGCCAGCGGCCGCGTGCTGGCGCAGGGCACGCCGGCGGAAATGAAACAGCTGGCACAGTCGCCGCAGTTGCCGAAACCAAGCATGGAGGACGCCTTTATCCATCTTATTGAGCAGCAGGCGCAAACACCGGTGGAGGCGGTTGCCTGATGCAGCAGAAACAGCGACAAAGACTCATCGGTCTGGTCAAAAAAGAAAGCCTGCAGATCATGCGCGACCCCTCCAGTATCGCCATTGCCTTTGTGCTGCCGGTGGTGCTGCTGTTTCTCTTCGGATACGGGGTATCGCTGGATGCCAGAGACATTCCCGTCGGCATCGTGGTGGAACAGCCGGATGCGGCCACCCAGTCGCTGACCGGTTCCTTTGAACATTCGGATTATTTTCTGCCGCATTATTTCTCCAGCATCCAGCTTGCCGAGCATTCGCTGGAAAAAGGCGAGATACAGGGTATTGTCTGGCTGAAAAACAATTTCGCCCGCGACCTGTTCAGTCAAGGCCAGGCCGTTATCGCGGTGCGCGTCAACGGTATCGATTCCAACCAGGCCAACCTGACCCTGGGGTATATCCAGGGAACCTGGCTGTCATGGCTGGAGAAGTTTGCCGAAGCGCAGGGCGTGAAGCTGAAGTTTCCGGTGCAGATGGAGCACCGCGTCTGGTTCAACCCGGCGGTCAGCAGCCGTTATTTCCTGGTGCCGGGACTGGTGGCGATTATTATGACCCTGATAGGCTCTTTGCTGACCGCCCTGGTGGTTGCCCGCGAGTGGGACCGGGGCACCATGGAAGCGCTGATGGTCACGCCGCTTTATACGGGTGAATTTATTGCCGGCAAGCTGATACCTTATTTTATTCTCGGCATGGGCGGTCTGGTGGTTACCGTGGTGCTGGCCATGCAGCTGTTCAAGGTGCCTTTTTTCGGCTCGCTCTGGTTGCTGGGTCTGACCGGTTCATTGTTTATGCTGGTCAGCCTGGCCATCGGCCTGCTGATTTCCATCATCGCCAGAAACCAGTTCGTTGCCGGGCAGGTGGCGATCCTGATCAGCTTTCTGCCGGCGTTTATTCTTTCCGGCTTTATTTTCGATATTCACTCCATGCCGGCACCGATACAGGTAATTACCCATATCGTCCCGGCGCGGTATTTCGTGGCCATACTGCAAACCCTGTTTCTGGCCGGTGATGTCTGGCCGGTTATTCTGGCAAATGCCGCCGCCCTGCTGCTTCTGCTGCTGATTTTTTCCCTGCTTGTTGGCAAAAAAATGCACAAGCATCTGGAGTAGCCGCATGTTATTCGCGCAACAATTCAGGCTGCTGCTTGCCATTACCTTCAAGGAATTTCTTGCTCTCCTGCGTGACAGGAGCAGCCGTTTTATTCTGATCGGGCCGCCGATCGTACAGTTGCTGGTATTCAGTTATGCCGCGACCTACGACCTTAATGACATAAGCATTGCCATTTTTAACGAGGACCGTGGCATCGCATCGCGGGAACTGGTCAGCCGCATCGAGGGTTCACCGAATATCAACGCGCTGGTCACAATACAGCACGAATCGGAAATCGCGCCGCTGATCGATAACCGGGATGTTCTGCTGGTGCTGCATATCGGCAGTGAGTTCAGCGACAGGCTGGGCAGCGGCGAAAGCGCCCCGGTGCAGCTGCTGCTGGACGGGCGTAATTCCAATACCGCCATGGTCGCGCTTAACTATATGCGCGATATTATTATGGATTTCAACACCGGCTGGAGCGAATCGAAACAGGCCGCCGGCCCGCCGGCAATTATCCAGTCGCGCGCCTGGTACAATGAAAACCTGCAGTCGCGCTGGTTTATCGTCTCCGGCATTATCGGCCTGCTGGTGCTGGTTGCATCACTCGTGGTTACCGCGCTGTCGGTTGCCAGGGAGCGTGAGCAGGGCACCTTTGATCAGCTGCTGGTGGCGCCCATTCATCCGCTGTATATCCTGATTGCAAAAATGCTGCCGGGCCTGCTGATCGGCCTGGTACAGGGCAGCCTGATTATTCTGCTGGCGGTCATCTGGTTCGAGCTGCCGCTGCGCGGCAGTATTGCCGCCCTGTATCTCGGCCTGTTTCTGTTTCTGCTGTCATCCGTGGCAGTGGGCCTGATGATCTCGGCCATCAGTATTACCCAGCAGCAGGCGGTGCTCGGTGCTTTTCTGTTTATGGTGCCGGCCGTCATTCTTTCCGGTTTTGCCACGCCCATCGCCAATATGCCCGAGGTGGTGCAGTGGATGACCTATATCGATCCGCTGCGCTATTTCCTGGTAATCGTGCGCGCGGTCTTTATGGAAGGCGCCGGCGTCGAGCTTCTGCTAAACCAGTACTGGCCCATGGCGCTGATTGCGCTGGTGTCACTGGTAATGGCCGAATGGCTGTTCCGGCACAGGATGTATTAGCTTCGGCAACTGGTAAAAAAAGGAACATTTCACCACAGAGGATACAGGGGACACAGGGGACACAGAGTTTATTGTTAGCAGTGCTGCTAACCCTGTATTCTTTCTCTGTAGTGAGTTTTTATAAGGAACCTCTTATTAATGTCATTTTGAGCGGAACGAAGTGGAGTCGCAAAATCTTGGGCTTCACAACCCGTTGATTAAGCAGTGGTATAAGATCCTTCGACTCCACTTCGTTGCGCTCAGGATGACAAAAACAGACTGAATCAGCGGCTCATTAAACCGGATCCTTCAGTTTGGGCACGATAATGGTCAAGACGCCATTTTTTATATCGGTTTTCATGCCTTTTTCGTCCACCGGTTCGGGCAGGGTAAAGCTGCGCTTGAATGAGCCGCTGCGGCGCTCACGATAGACGATATTGCCGGCGGCATCCCTGTCCTGTTTTTCATAGTTCTGCGCGCCCTGTATGGTCAGCTGCTGGCCATCCAGTTTGACGTCGACACTGCTTTCATCACTGCCGGGCAGGTTGACCTTGATGGTGTATTTGTCGGCATCTTCCGAAACATCCAGTTCCGGCGAGATCATGCCTTCGCGGAACAGGTGGCGAAACTCGGGACTGTCGTCAAAGCGCCGGAACGATT
>DRLE01000065.1 GCA_011051475.1 Gammaproteobacteria bacterium | reverse complement strand
CAAGGACCTGAAAAAAATGGATACCTTTATCCATTACGGCATGGTTGCCGCCGATGAAGCGCTGAAAGATTCCGGCCTGGAAATCACCGATGAAAACGCCGAACGGGTCGGTGTTGCCATCGGTTCGGGTATCGGCGGTTTGCCGATGATCGAAGTCAGCCACGAAAAGCTGGTCAAGGGCGGTCCGCGCAAGATCTCGCCGTTTTTTGTTCCCGGTTCCATCATCAATATGATTTCGGGTAACTTTTCCATCCGCTACGGTGTGAAAGGACCGAATATCTCCATCGTTACCGCCTGTTCCACAGGTACCCATAACATTGGCGAATCCGCCCGCATTATTGCCTACGGTGACGCCGATGTCATGGTGGCCGGCGGCGCCGAGCAGGCGTCTTCGCCGCTGGGCATAGCCGGTTTCGCTGCCGCCCGCGCGCTGTCATCGCGCAACGATGACCCGGAAGCGGCCAGCCGTCCCTGGGACAAAGATCGCGACGGTTTCGTTCTCGGTGACGGTGCCGGCGTTCTGGTGCTGGAAGAATACGAACACGCGAAAAAACGCGGCGCGAAGATCTATGCCGAAATCGCCGGCTTCGGCTATAACAGCGATGCCTATCACATGACCATGCCGGTGGCCGACGGCAGCGGCGCCGGTCGCTGCATGCAGCTGGCAATGAAAGATGCTGACCTCAACCCGGAAGACATCGATTACATCAACGCCCACGGCACCTCAACGCCGGCCGGTGACGTTGCCGAAACCAACGCCATCAAGCTGGCTCTGGGTGACAGTGCCAACAAGGTCGTGGTCAGTTCCACCAAGTCCATGACCGGACACCTGCTGGGTGCGGCCGGTGGTATCGAGGCGGTTTTCTCGGTAATGGCCATCAAGGACCAGGTTGCGCCGCCAACCATCAACCTGGACAATCCGGGTGAGGGCTGTGACCTGGATTATGTGCCCCATACCGCGCGTGAAATGAAAATCGACTACGCCCTGTCCAATTCGTTTGGTTTTGGCGGCACCAACGGAACACTGATTTTCAAAAAGCCGTCCTGAGCGCACCGTTGGAAGCGTGTCCCTGAAACAGTGTCCCTGAATACGCGGCGCACGATAACGCGACAGCTGCCTGCTCCGGCCCTTGCAACGGCAGAGGACACGGTTGCCTTTCTGACCGCATTCAACCGCCTCAACCGCGAACGTTATCCCTTCCTGCTGTGCAGCAGCGCCAGCCGGGATGACAACACCCAGTTCGATATCCTGCCGGCCTGTCCGCAATATACCTTCAGCCTGTCTGCCGATAAAACCCTGAACTTCTGTGAAGTGGATGACATCGGTCGGCAGGCGCCGCCAGCCGGTTTTTTCGAGCTGCTGGAAAGACGCTTTCAGCAGGAAAAAATACCGGCCACGGACAGCGAGCTGCCGTTTACCGGTGGCTGGTTTGTCTACCTGGCTTATGAAATGGCCGAAGAGATCGAGCCCCGCCTGCAACTGCCTGCCCTGAATCCCTCACAGCCGCTTGCCTGGGCCGCGCGCTGCCCGGCCGCCATTATCTACGACAAGCAGAACCGGCGGCTGCTGGCGGTAGCCGAAAGCGAGCATGCGGCCCTGCTGGATGTGCTGGCGCAGGATTTCAGCCAGCTGCTGCAACAGCCCGGGCTTTATACGAAGGAGAGCGCAACTATTTCTCTGGCCAGTCTGCAGGAGTCGGATACCGGGCCGTACCGGCAGCAGGTGCAGCGCATCAAGCAGTATATAATCGATGGTGATATCTTCCAGGCCAATCTGTCGCGTCTGTGGACGGCGGAGCTGCAGCAGGATTATGACGATGCCAGCCTGTTTCGCGCGCTGGCGCGCAATAACCCTTCGTCCTTTGCCGCCATGGCCTGCCTGCCGGGCATGAGCATTATCAGTTCATCACCCGAGCGTCTGGTGTCGCTGCGCAATAATACGGTTGAAACCCGCCCGATTGCCGGCACCCGCCCGCGCAACAGCCGGCAGGCCGATGACCAGGCCCTGGCCGACGAACTGCTGGCCCATCCCAAGGAGCAGGCCGAACATATTATGCTGATCGATCTTGAGCGCAATGACCTTGGCCGTGTCTGCCAGCCGGGCAGTATCGAAGTGAATGAACTTATGGTGCTGGAGACCTGGGAGCATGTGCATCATATTGTTTCCAATGTGCGCGGCCGGCTGCAGGCGGACAGGTCACCCGTGGATGTGCTGCGCGCGGTATTTCCCGGCGGCACCATTACCGGCTGCCCCAAGGTTCGCTGCATGGAAATCCTTGCCGAAATGGAGCAGCAGCCGCGCGGCGCCTATACCGGCTCACTCGGTTATATCAATCGCGATGGCAGCATGGACTTCAATATCCTGATTCGCAGCCTGGTGCGCCAGGGCCGTGATTTAAGCTTTCGCGCCGGTGGCGGGATTGTCAGCGATTCCATTGCCGACAATGAACTGGCCGAAACCCGCGCCAAGGCCCGCGGCCTGCTGAAAATGTTCAGCCTGGAGGGAGCATGAAGCAGGTGCTGGTTAACGGCGTTTTTGCCGACCATATCAGCGTGCAGGACCGTGGCCTGCAGTACGGCGACGGCCTGTTTGAAACCATTCTCTGTCATCAGCAAAAGCTGTATTACTGGCCGCAGCATTACCAGCGCCTGCAACAGTCTGCAGAGAAGCTTGCCATGGACTGTCCGCCGGAAGATGTACTGCTGGATGATATCAGCCGCCTGCTGGATGATAGGGAGACCTGCGCAATCAGGATTATTCTGACCCGGGGTAACAGCCAGCGCGGCTATGCCTGGCAGCAGGGCCAGCCAGGCAGACGAATTGTGCAGTGTTCGCCTCTGTCGTCGGAATATTCCTCGCTGCTCACGCAGCAGCTTGCCAGCGGCAGGTTGTTTATCTGTCGCACCCAGGCCTCGATCAACGAAAGCCTGGCCGGTCTCAAGCACCTGAACCGGCTGGAAAATGTTATGGCGCGAAATGAATTCAGTGACAACTATATGGACGGGCTGATGCTCGATGCCAACGGTCATATGATCGAAGGCAGTATGAGCAATGTCTTTGCAATAAAGAACGGCGCGGTCTATACCCCGGATTTGAGCCACAGCGGGGTGAGGGGCATTATGCGCGAGCGGATTACGGCTATAATAAAGGCTCTGAACTACCCACTGCATATCCGGGCACTGACACGGGAGGAGGTACTGGACATGGATGCACTGTTTATCAGCAACAGCCTTATCGGCATGCGCGAGGTTTCTTCCATTATGGATAAAGCCTTTACTTCATCAGACATTAGCCGGCAGGTTTTCGAGGCCCTGCTGACTGACAGCCGAAATGCACTTCAGCATGTTTAAAAAAATCATTATTGCCCTGCTGGTTATTGCCCTGGCTGCTGGCGGCTGGTTTACCAGCCGTATCTATCGCCAGATGCATGCCGCGCTGCCCATCAGCGAGCCGCAAAGCATCAATTTCAAACGCGGTTCCAGCATACGCACCCTGGCAAAGCAGCTGAAAGCACGCGGCCTGCTCGATAATGAACAATATTTCCTGCTCTGGGGTCGCCTGAAGGGGCAATCCACGCGCCTGCAGGCCGGTGAATATCGCCTGATGCCCGAGAGCACGCTGGCCTCGCTGCTCGATGACATGGTCAACGGCAAGGTGGTGCAGCACAATATTACCCTGATCGAAGGTCATACCTTTCGCCAGGTGCTGCAGGCCATACAGCAGCACCCGGCGGTAAAAGCCCTGCTTGTTGACGAGGAGGGCAGACCGCTGGATGATGCCGGCATTATGGAAAAGCTCGGTCATGCCGGTGAGCATCCTGAAGGGCGGTTTTATCCCGATACCTATGCCATTACCCACGGTATAAGCGATATCGAGCTGTTGCAGCGCGCCTATAACACCATGGCGAAGATACTGGCCGAGGAATGGGCGGGGCGGGAAAAAGATCTGCCGTTTAAAACCCCGTACGAGGCCCTGATTATGGCCTCCATCGTGGAAAAGGAATCGGCCGTGCCCGAAGAGCGCCCGCTGATCGCCGGCGTGTTTATCAACCGCCTGCGCAGGAACATGCGCCTGCAGACCGATCCCACGGTGATTTACGGCATCGAAAACTATGATGGCAATATCCGTTTTCGCGACCTGCGAAAGGATACCCCGTATAATACCTACACCCGCCACGGCCTGCCGCCGACCCCCATCGCGCTGCCGGGACGCGAGGCCATACACGCCACCCTGCATCCGGACAAAACGCCGTATCTGTATTTCGTCGCCTATGGCGACGGTAGTGGCAGGCATTATTTTTCAGAGACACTGGCGGAGCATGAGAAGGCGGTGGATAAATATCAGCGCCGGAAAAAACGCTAGGGCGCGTTTTTTAGTGAATAACGCACTGGAATCGTTCCTGACGATTCCAGCATACCCTCCATCCATGGAGGTAAATAGTGAATAGTGAAAGGCAGGCTGTCACCCTGAGCGGAGCGCAGCGGAGTCGAACGGGTCTTGAAACCTGCCGCGAGTGCGGTGGCACAAGATTCTTCGGCTTCGCTCAGAATGACAACGTGCTGTCACCCTGAGCGGAAAACACTGACTCCGACTCCTGCAGACGAACAACGAAAGACGAACAACGACGTTTCTATGGGAAAATTCATAACACTCGAAGGCATCGAAGGCGTTGGCAAGACCAGCAACCTGAACTTTATCCGTGAACTGCTGGAAGCAGCAGGGCAGGCGTGCGTGGTGACGCGCGAGCCGGGTGGTACGCCGCTGGGTGAGGCCCTGCGCGAGATGCTGCTGGGTCATCGTGACGACAATATGAGCGCCGATGCCGAACTGCTGCTGATGTTCGCCGCCCGCGCCGAGCACCTTGCAAAGGTCATCAGGCCGGCGCTGGATGCGGGCAAAACCGTGCTTTGCGACCGTTTTACCGAGGCTACCTACGCCTACCAGGGCGGTGGTCGGCAACTGGATATCGGCAAGATCAGCGGTCTGGAAAACTGGGTGCAGGGCGAACTGCGTCCCGATCTGACCCTGATCCTCGACGCCCCGGTTGAAGTCGGTCGCGAACGCGCCGGCAAGCGCAGCGCCCCCGACCGCATCGAGCAGGAAAAAGACGATTTCTTCCAGCGCGTGCGTCAGGCCTATATCGCCCTGGCGCATGAGCACCCCGAGCGCATTACCCTGATCAATGCCGAACCGCCGCTTGAAGAAGTACAGCTGCAGATACGCGAAAAGCTTAGCGAATATGGTATTCTGGGAAAATAAAACAGCAAAAGCTTTTCACCACAGAGGACACAGAGGTCACAGAGTTTTTATCGTTTATTAAATGCTTCAGTTTTACCGTAAGT
>DRLE01000064.1 GCA_011051475.1 Gammaproteobacteria bacterium | reverse complement strand
AAGTTACTTTAGAAGGTTACGTTAAATATATGAATTTATTTAAATTAAATAGTGTTAGTGGTGGCGCTCGGCGCGGTCAGTTAAGTTTTGACCGGGGCACGATTGAAACACCGGTATTTATGCCGGTGGGCACTTATGGCACGGTCAAGGCGATGACGCCGGAGGAGCTTGAGGAGATCGGTGCCGAGATTATTCTGGGCAATACCTTTCACCTGATGCTGCGCCCGGGGACAGAGATTATTCGCAAGCACGGCGACCTGCATGATTTTATGCACTGGGACAAACCCATTCTCACCGATTCCGGCGGTTTTCAGGTTTACAGCCTGGAGAAGATGCGCAAGATTACGGAGAAGGGCGTGCTGTTCAACTCGCCGGTCGACGGCCGCAAGGTGGAACTGACGCCGGAGTATTCCATGCAGGTGCAGCGCGAGCTGGGCTCGGATATCGTCATGATTTTTGATGAATGCACGCCGTATCCCGCCACGCCGGAACAGGCGGCCGATTCCATGCGTCTGTCACTGCGCTGGGCCGAGCGCTGCAAGACCGCGCACGAGGGCAACCCCTCGGCGCTGTTCGGTATTGTGCAGGGCGGCATGTATGAAGACCTGCGCCTGGAGTCGGCCGAAGGCCTGCGCCAGCTCGATTTCGACGGCTACGCCATTGGCGGTCTGTCGGTGGGTGAGCCCATGGATGAGCGCAACGAAGTGCTCGACTATACACTGCCGGCACTACCGGCCGACAGGCCGCGCTACCTCATGGGCGTGGGCAGGCCGGAGGATATTATCGAGGCGGTGCGCCGGGGCGTCGATATGTTCGACTGCGTCATACCTACGCGCCATGCCCGTACCGGCTTTATCTACACATCAAGCGGCATTCTGAAAATCCGCAACAGCCGTTACCAGGACGACACCCGGCCGCTGGATGAAAACTGCGGCTGCTATACCTGCCGAAATTATTCGCGCGCCTATATCCGCCATCTCGACAAATGCGGCGAGATTCTCGGTTCGCGCCTGACCACCATCCATAACCTCTACTACTACCAGCAGTTGATGCGCGATATCCGCGATGCCATCGAAAACAGCCGGTTTGAGGAATTTGCCGATGATTTTTATCGCCTGCAGGCACAAAAAGACAGCGCGGGTAGCGCAGAGTGACGACATCTGTGGCATAATACCGCGCCATTAAAGCCCCCTCCGTGCGGCTTTCGACTAACCATTAACGAGGTCACTCAATGAGTTTTTTTATTTCCGAAGCCATCGCTGATGCAACCGCGGCGACGCCTGCTGCCGGCCAGCCCGACCCGCTTGCCTCGCTGATTCTGCCTATCGGCCTGGTCATTCTGTTCTACTTTTTCCTGATCCGTCCGCAAAGCAAGCGCGCCAAGGAGCACCGCAAAATGGTGTCTGAACTTCAGAAGGGCGAAGAGGTCATTACCAGCGGTGGCATTCTCGGCAAAATCGTCGAGCTGAAAGATGATTTTATCATTCTGGAAATCGCCAAAGACGTTAATCTGACCGTTCAACGCAGCGCGGTGCAGACCATTATGCCCAAGGGCACGATAAAAGACCTGAAGTAACTGCCTGCAAAAGCGTTGTCCGCTGCCGACCCCGGCTTATGACGGGCTGAAAAAACGCCAGGACCAGCTATAGTATTCAGGCACATATAATAATAACAATTCCTAAAACCTTTATTAAAACCGGAAACACTCAGCCATGCTGAATCAATACCCTCTGTGGAAATATATCCTGCTCGTCGTCGTTCTGCTGTTTTCCAGCATCTATGCACTGCCTAACCTGTACGGTGAAGACCCCGCGGTTCAGGTCAGTCACCGCACCAAGTCGCTGACCGAAGAAGACCGGCTGCTGGTCGAGCAAACCCTGAAGAAAAAGCAGATACCCTTTAAGTCGAGCAGTGTTGTCGAGCGTCATCTGCTGGTGCGTTTCAATGATACCGAAACCCAGCTGCAGGCGGCCAGCGCTCTGAAAGAAAGCCTGGGCAAGCAGTACCTGATTGCACTTAACCTGGCCCCGGCCACGCCCGAATGGCTGCGCGCGCTCAATGCCCAGCCCATGTACCTGGGTCTCGACCTGCGTGGCGGGGTCCACTTCCTGATGGAAGTCGACATGGTTGCCGCCATCAAGCGCCTTGAGGAAAGCCTGCTGACGGATATCCGCACCTACCTGCGCGAGGAAAAAATACGTTACCGCGGCGTGCGCCGTGATGACCAGGGACTGCACATCAGCTTCCGCAAGCTGGAAAACCTGCAGAAGGCTGCCAGCAAGCTGCCGCGTCAGTTCCGTGACCTTGAATTTACCGAGGACGAAGAAAACCTGACGATCAATGCGAAGCTGACCGAAGTGGCCATTCGCAATGAGAAAAAGGCCGCCCTGCAACAGAACGTCATCACTCTGCGTAACCGCGTTAACGAACTTGGCGTGGCCGAGCCGGTAATCCAGCAGCAGGGCGATAACCGTATCGTCGTGCAGCTGCCGGGTATCCAGGATACTGCCGGTGCCAAGAAGATCCTCGGCGCCACCGCCACCCTGGAGTTTCGTTTAACCGAAGGCAGCCGCAGCGAATGGCTGGACGCAGAGGAGAGCGGCCGTATTCCGCTGAACGCGCTGCTGTATCACGAGCGTGATGGCAGCCCCGTGTTGCTGAACCGCCGCGTTATCGTTACCGGTGACCAGATTGTTGACGCGGCTTCCACCATTGACAGCCAGAGCGGCACCCCGGCCGTCAACGTTCGTCTGAACAGCAAGGGCGCCGGGCGTATGGGTGATACCACGCGCGAGAATATCGGTCGTCCAATGGCGGTGGTGTTTATCGAAAACAAGATCGAGACCAAAAAGGTGGGCGATACCGTCACCAAGCACCGTACCACCACCAAGGAAGTGATCAATGTGGCCACCATTCGCGGCCAGTTCAGCAACCGCTTCCAGATTACCGGCCTGGAATCCATGGAAGCGCGCGACCTGGCGCTGCTGCTGCGCGCCGGCTCGTTACGCGCGCCGGTGGAAATCATTGAGGAACGCACCGTTGGTCCGAGCCTGGGTAAGGACAATATCGAGAAAGGCTTTATCTCGGTTGTTATCGGCTTCTGTCTGGTACTGGTTTTCATGGCCGTTTACTACAAGGCGTTCGGCATGATTGCCAACGTGGCCCTCACAGCCAACCTGATCATTATCGTTGCCATACTGTCATTGCTGCAGGCCACGCTGACCCTGCCGGGTATTGCCGGTATCGTTCTTACCGTGGGTATGGCCGTTGACGCCAATGTGCTTATTTTCGAGCGCATCAAGGAAGAGCTGCGTAACGGCAACTCGCCGCAGGCGAGTATTCACGCCGGCTACGAAAAGGCCTTCAGCACCATTACCGACGCCAATGTCACCACGCTGCTGGCCGCCATTGTGCTGTTCACGCTCGGTACCGGTCCGGTCAAGGGCTTTGCCGTTACCCTGAGTATCGGTATTTTAACTTCCATGTTTACCGCCATCGTCGGCACACGCGCCATAGTCAATCTGCTGTACGGCGGGCGTGAAATCAAGAAGCTTTCGATCTGAGCAGGATAACTACCATGACACAGAACAACAAAATAAAAATCAATTTCATGAACAAGCGCAAGCCGGCCATGGCCGCGTCCTTGCTGCTGATCCTGGTATCACTGGTCAGTCTGTTTACAAACGGCCTGAACCTGGGCATTGACTTTACCGGCGGCTATCTGATCGAGGCGGGTTACCAGCAGGATGTCGATGTTAACCGGGTAAGGGACGCACTGGCCGAGGCCGGTTTCAAGGACGCCCAGGTGCAGAACTTCGGTTCGTCGAAAGACATTATTGTGCGTATTGCGCCGCGCGATGATATTAACAAGGCCAGTATCGGTGACAGCATTCTGGAAGTGCTCAACAGTACGGCCGATGAACCGGTTAACCTGCGCCGCCTGGAGTTTGTCGGCCCGCAGGTGGGTGACGAACTGCGTGACGATGGCGGCATCGCTCTGCTGGTGGCACTGGGCGGCATCCTGATTTATATCAGCCTGCGTTTTCAGCTCAAGTCCGCCGTTGGCGCCATTCTCGCTCTGGTGCATGACGTGATTATTACCATGGGTATTTTTTCACTGTTTCAGATCGAGTTCGACCTGACCGTGCTGGCGGCCATTCTCGCTGTGATCGGTTATTCGCTCAACGATACCGTGGTGGTGCTCGACCGTATCCGTGAAACCTTCCGTAGCGTGCGCAAGACCGGCGCCGAAGACATTCTTAATATGTCGATCAATGACACCCTGTCACGCACCCTGGTAACCTCGCTGACAACCCTGCTGGTACTGCTGGCGCTGTTTTTCCTCGGCGGTGAGATCATCCATGGCTTTGCCCTGGCGCTGATTATCGGTGTCGTCGTGGGTACCTATTCATCCATCTATATCGCCAGCAGTACGTTGATGATGATGCATATTCACAAGCAGGATTTCCTGGTTGTGGCCAAGGAAGAGCTGGTTGACGATAATCCCTGAAGAAGATACCCTGAAGAAACAGAAGATGTAGCAGGTATCAGCCTGTATGTATTTTAAAAAAGCCAGGCGTGCTATGCGCCTGGTTTTTTTTCGTTCTCTAACGGACAACTTGAAACTTATAACGTACTTTTCTTATCGTATTGCACAATCACCCGTAAATCCTGAATTATCCTGTCCACCTCGTGGGGCGGTGAGAGCAGGGCGGCAA
Source organism: Gammaproteobacteria bacterium (assembly GCA_011051475.1). GTDB lineage: Bacteria > Pseudomonadota > Gammaproteobacteria > SZUA-229 > SZUA-229. The sequence continues at coordinate 6,885 of DRLE01000064.1, read as the reverse complement.
CATTGCCCTGCGGGTTGATGACCAGCAATGCCGCCGTGTGGTCCATGGCATAGTCATCCGCTTCTAAATCACCACTGGCGCCGGCAGCCTTGCGGTAGTACACACCCAGTGCAGCGGCAAGCTTTTCCAGTCCGTCAGGACTACCTGTCAAACCGATAAAGTCATTATTGAAGTAACGCACATACCTGTCGAGGGTTTCTGCGTTGTCGCGCTGTGGGTCAACCGTCACGAAAATAACCTGTGGCGGCACTACCTGCATCTGTTCAAGCTTTTCATCTACCCGGCGCAGTGTCTGCAGCGTGGTCGGGCACACATCGGGGCAATGCGTATAGCCGAAAAACATGATCGACCAGGTGTTTTTTAAATTATCCCTGGAAAAACTGTGTTTTTTATTATCGATAAAGGTGAAATCAGGCAGTTGTTTCGCAGGATTTAACAGTATGCCCTGTATTTCTTCAGTTTTGTTTGTTTTTTGCTCAGCGCCATGGAAGTCAAGGCCGAACCAGATGCCGAAACTGAGCGCAATTGCGGAAATAGCCACAATTATGCTGATATTCTTATTGTTTTCCTGCATTTATCTGCCTGTAAACGGTGACAAGGGGTGCCTATCTAGCCACATCAGAGAAATTATTTCTAGCAGAAAAGCAGATAATGAAACGGTTCCGGGGTTTAAAATGCGACATAATTTTAATAAAACTGTAAAGAAAAGCGTAAAACTGTTATTAATCAGCAAAAAAAACATGTAAATGCAATTGCAGCTGAACAAAGCTTAAGGTAGGATTCGCTCAAGCGAGGCATCGATTAGCACAAGTGCTTAGTCAATTACTTGAGCCAAATCAAAAAAGGTTTGTTTTATAGACAAACCTGATTACCAAAAACGGGCAAATAACAACAATATCAGCCGCCCGCTGATGCCTTGCAGGGTTTCCGCTATGGGATGCCCGATTTGCCAGGACGCCGCCAAGAGCGCCGGCAAACTTCATTGCCACCGACCAAAGAGGAGATGATTTAGAGCATGTCTAAGTCAAGAATGATACTGGCAATCACGGCATCACTGATGCTGGGTCTGTTTGCCAACCCTGCTGTAGCAGATTACGCATTAAACTTCCCCGAACCTGTCGCACCGCTACCACAGCAGATGTATGACCTGCATATGCTGACGACCAAGATCGCCACGATTATTATGGTGGTGGTTATCGGTTTTGTGGCCTATGTGCTCTTCACCTTCAGAAAGTCAAAAGGCTATGAAGCAGACCAGAATTTTCACAAGGGCGCCTTTGGTACCTGGTCGTGGATGCTGGTACCGGTTATCGTACTGGGTATTGACCTGACCATTGCCGGTTCGGCAACCAGCGCACTGGAAGAGGTCGAGGACTATTCCAAGAAAGCCGATCTTACCGTAAAGGTCATTGGCTCCCAGTGGAAATGGACTTACGAATACATGGATGACGGTATTCGCATTGTCAGCAATATGCTGCCGAAGGAAAAGGCAGGGGATAACTACCTGCGCGCCGTTGATAATCCGCTGGTGCTGCCAACCAACCGCCGCATCCGTTTCCTGCACACCGCCAGCGATGTGCTTCATGCCTGGTGGGTTCCGCAGATTGTCTACAAGAAAGATTCCATACCCGGTTATATTAACGAAACCTGGACCAATATCGAGAAAGAGGGCACTTACCGCGGCCAGTGTGCCGAAATCTGCGGCACCGGCCATGCGTTTATGCCGATTGTGGTTGAAGCCGTCAGCCCGGAAAAATTCGAGGCCTGGAAAGCCGAGAAGCTGCAGGTGGCTCAGGCGGCTGCCGCCGAGGCTTCCGCCGACAAGACCTGGAGCAAGGACGAGCTTTACAGTCGCGGTGAGGGCATCTACAACACCAACTGCTCCGGTTGTCATCAGGTGAGCGGCAAGGGCATGCCCGGCGTGTTCCCGGCACTGGCCGGCAGCAAGATTGCCACCGGTGATATCGCCGCCCATATCAATATCGTCCTTAACGGCAAGTCCGGCACCGCCATGGCGGCCTGGGGCGCGCAGTTAAATAATCTCGAAATCGCTGCTGTTATTACCTATGAGCGTAATGCCTGGGGTAACAACACCGGTGATGTCGTACAACCTGCTGATATCAAGTCAGCCCGTCAATAATTGGAGAACTGAGAAATGAGTGCAGTTATTCACGAAGACCACCATCACGACGAACCGCCCAGGGGCTTTAAGCGGTGGCTATACAGCACCAACCACAAGGATATCGGTACCATGTATCTGATTTTCGCCCTGGTGATGCTGTTTGTCGGTGGCGCCATGGCCATGCTGATTCGCGCCGAGCTGTTTTTGCCCGGCCTGCAGATCGTCAACCCGGACCTGTATAACAACCTGGTTACCGACCATGCGCTGGTCATGATCTTCGGTATGGTCATGCCGGCCGCCGCGGGCATGGCCAACTGGATGATTCCGATGATGATCGGCGCGCCGGACATGGCGCTGCCACGCATGAATAATATGAGCTTCTGGCTGTTACCGGCCGCTGCCATACTGCTGCTGGCATCGCTGTTCGTGCAGTTCATTCCGGGCACGGGTGTTCCGGTCAATACCGGCTGGACCATTTATCCGCCACTGTCGGTACAGGTTGGCCTGGGCATGGATCTGCTGATTTTCTCGGTGCATCTGCTGGGTATTTCATCCATTATGGCATCCATCAATATCGTTACCACCATTCTGAACATGCGCGCACCGGGCATGACCATGATGAAAATGCCGCTGTTCTGCTGGGCCTGGTTCTTCACCGGCCTGCTGCTGATTATCGTTATGCCGGTACTGGCTGGCGGTGTCACCATGCTGCTGTTCGATCGCCACTTCGGTACCAGCTTCTTCGACGCTGCCGGTGGCGGTGATCCGGTCCTGTTCCAGCACCTGTTCTGGTTTTTTGGTCATCCGGAAGTCTATGTACTGCTGCTGCCATCCATCGGCGTGCTTGGCCTGGTGATTCCGACCTTTTCACGCAAGCCGCTGTTCGGCTACAAACCGCTGGTTTACTTCATGGGCTTTCTGTTTGCCCTGGGTCTGGTTGTCTGGGCGCATCACCAGTACACCATCGGCATGTCACTGGGCGTGACCACCTACTTTATGATCGGTACCATTCTGATCTCCATTCCCATCGGCCTGATGATCTTCAACTTCATCTTTACCATGTGGCGTGGCTCCATAACCTTTGAAACACCCATGCTGTTCGCCATTGCGATTATCCTGATGTTCTCCTTTGCGGGCGTTACCGGGGTGATGCTGGCGGTGGTTCCGGCCGACCTGCAGTACCACGATACCTATTTCGTGGTCGCGCATTTCCACTACGCGCTGATTCCGGGTGCGGTCTTCGGACTCTATGCCGGCGTCTTCTACTGGCTGCCGAAATGGACGGGACACATGTACGATGAGAAGCTGGGCAAGATCTTTTTCTGGTGGACCACGCTGTCCTTTAACCTGACCTTCTTCCCGCAGCATTTCTCCGGCCTTGCCGGCATGCCGCGCCGTATCGTTGACTACAACATCCAGTATGTTGAATTCAACCAGATCTCAAGTATCGGTGCTTTTGCTTTCGGTCTGTCACACCTGCTGTTCCTCTACATTATTATCAAGACCGTGAAGGGTGGCGAGAAGGCAGCGGACAAACCCTGGGAAGGTGCGCAGATCGGCACCCCGGGTCTGGAGTGGACACTGCCGTCTCCACCGCCGTTCCACAGCTTTACCACACCGCCGAAAATACAGTAACAAAACCTGCCGGCTGCCTGTCATGATCAGGACAGACAGCCGGCAGACAGTTTCAAGAGTAGAAAGATGAACGAAAACACTGAAACACAGATCGAAAAGAAAGACATGCGCAAGGCCAATATTATGATTGCGCTTATCCTTGGCCTGATTGCATTCAGCGTAGCCATCATGCCGTTTTTCTATCTTCGTGACCAGGTGATGTAAGAACGCCTGATGAACGAGATACCGACACAGCACCCACAGGAAAAAAACCGGGTTTCGGCCCGCTGGTTGTTCCTGCTGGTTATCGGCATGTTCGGTTTCGGCTTTGCCATGGTGCCGCTTTATAACCTGCTGTGCTCTGTGACAGGCCTTAATGGCAGCACCACGGGGCGCATACAGGAAGAGCAGGCCCTGACCCGGCGTGTTGATTTCAGTCGCACGATTACGGTGGAGTTCGATGCCACCAATAATGCCGATCTTCCCTGGGAGTTTCACCCCATGGTTAAAAAGGTTGACGTTCATCCAGGTGAGATCATGGAAGTCAGTTATTTTGCGAAAAACAATTCGAACCGGGCCATTATCGCCCAGGCCATTCCGGGTATAACGCCCTGGCAGGCCACCGAGCATTTCAACAAGACCGAATGTTTCTGTTTTGCCAAGCAGAAACTCGAACCGGGAGAAAGCAAGGAAATGCCACTGCGTTTTGTTATCGACCCGGATCTGCCGGAAGGTTTTACCACCATAACCCTGTCCTACACGTTTATGGACACAGACAGAACAAAACTGAAAAAGGTTAACGCGCTGCCGGAGCTGCACAGCTCACTGTCGGTCCTGCCGCAATCTTATTCAAACTGATCAAGCACAATAAAAACGCAACAACAGACAGAAAAGCATCCTGATAGGGGGGATAATGACTACAAGTACAGCTGACCAGACTTACTTTATACCCGAGCCGAGCCGCTGGCCTGCCATTGCCGTCATCGGCCTGTTCTTTACCGTTCTGGGCTTCGCCTTATGGATGAACGACATCAGCATGGGCCCGATCAGCACTGCCATTGGCGGCGCAATACTGGCCTACCTGCTGTTTGGCTGGTTCGGTGATGTAATCGACGAGAACCTCAGTCACAAGTACAACGATGAAGTTGATCGCTCGTTCCGCCAGGGCATGTTCTGGTTTATCACCTCCGAGGTTTTCTTCTTCATAACCTTCTTTGCCTGCCTGTATTACTTCAGAAATATTTCACTGCCGTCACTGGGCGGCACCGGGCATCTGGCCGCGTCTCACATGCTGTGGGAAGGCTTTACCTATACCTGGCCGCTGGTCAACCTGCCGGATGTAACGAATTACACCCAGCTTATCGAGCCCATGGGCGCAGGCGGTATTCCTGCCTATAACACCATTATCCTGCTGTCATCCGGCGTTACCCTGACATGGGCGCACTGGGGTCTGAAGAAAGACAACCAGAAACAGCTGGTGCTGGGCCTGATTATGACCGTGGTGCTGGGTCTGACATTCTTCACCCTGCAGGCCTACGAATACATCCATGCCTACAAGGAACTGGGTCTGACGCTTAATTCCGGCATATACGGTTCAACCTTCTATATGCTGACCGGTTTCCATGGTTTTCACGTAACCATCGGAACCATAATGCTGATTGTGATTACCGTGCGCAGCATGAAAGGCCACTTTACCGAAGACAACCACTTTGCCTTTGAAGGCGTGGCCTGGTACTGGCATTTTGTGGATGTGGTCTGGCTGGGTCTGTATGTATTTGTCTACTGGCTGTAAAGCCAGGGCAAAAGAGAAAAGGCTTTTATCCGTTAATGCCGTGTGGTCTCAGGTCACCGAAATAATAGCCGGCGAACAGCAACAGGAAGAGGGTGATCGAAAGGGTGATGCGTACGGTCAGTGATGTAACAACGCGGTTGCTCTTGCCATCATCCTTGACCAGAAAGAAAACGCCTGAAGCCAGGCTGGCAAGAATAAGCAGAAAATTGATAACGATGAGTGTTTTTATCATAACGGGTACTCAATCAGGGGGTTTACTGGCGGAGGTGATACTGGATTATATATAAAACACGGCAGGCATAACAGTATTAAGATCAATTATCCCCGTCACCTTGTTCAGTTGTCCCGTTTTTTATGTTCCGTATATTCCTGAAATATATCTGATGTCCTGAAATATGTTTTCAAGGAATTATTATTTTCGCTTCAGCCCTGTCGGCACGGTGCTTGCCATACTTGGCGTCGCCCTGTTTGCCTCACTCGGTACCTGGCAGGTATACCGGGCCATAGAAAAACAGCAGTTGCAGGACGATTATGACCGCAAAAGCGAACAACCGGCTTTTGTTCTCAATGAAAACATCGATAATCTGCAGAATAAAATGTTTCTGGCGACAAGGCTTGTCGGGCATTACGATGCTGAAAACGAGCTGCTGATCGACAATACCGTCTATCAGGGCACTGCCGGTTATTATGTCATGACGCCATTTGTTTTAAAGGATACAGCGCGCAATGGGGCCGAGGCGGTGATTATGGTTAACCGCGGCTGGATACCTGTCGGTCGTGACAGAAACCAGCTGCCAGAGCTGTCCGTTCCCGCCGGTGAGATAACGATTAGCGGCCAGCTGGCACCGCCAAAATCACTGCCGCCGTTGATACTCGGTGAGTTGCCGCTAAAGGACAGGGTCTGGCCATATCTTGATATGGAAAAGTTTGTCCGGCGCAGTGGCTACGATGTGTTGCCATTAATCATCCTGCTGGATGAAAAGGACAGTAACGGTTACGTCAGGGACTGGCCGGAATATGAATCACGCGTCGGCATGCATATCGGTTACGCTATACAGTGGTATGTTTTTGCCCTGATTGTGCTGGCGACCTATATCGGACTTAACCTGAAAAAACGCGAACCTCAACAGACAGACACAGACAAGCCATAAAGCATGACGTAATGCTAAAAGCAGCAATAACAGAGAAACACGAATGAGTACAGACCAGGCAAGCGTTGACGATATGACAGCCGATAACAGCACAGCGGTACCCGAAGCGGCGAGCGCAAACAACAATAACCGTAAAGGCAGCCGCATGACGCTGTGGATAATGGTTGTCCTGTTTGCGCTACCGAATATCGCTGCCATTTATTTTT
>DRLE01000063.1 GCA_011051475.1 Gammaproteobacteria bacterium | reverse complement strand
CCGAGTATGTACTCGAAGGTTTTATTTATCCGGATGATGTGGCCGAAGAAGGCCCGTACGGCGATCATACCGGTTACTATAATGAAACCGAAACCTTTCCGGTGTTTACCATTGAACGCATCACCCATCGTAAAAACCCGATTTACCACAGCACCTATACCGGTCGCCCGCCGGATGAACCGGCGATACTCGGTGTGGCACTGAATGAAGTCTTTATCCCTATTCTGCAGAAACAGTTTCCGGAAATCACCGATTTTTACCTGCCTCCGGAGGGTTGCTCCTACCGTGTTGCCGTGGTCAGCATGAAAAAACAGTACCCCGGCCATGCCAAGCGGGTGATGATGGGGGTATGGTCCTTTTTAAGACAGTTTATGTACACCAAGTTTGTTATTGTTGTCGATGATGATGTAAATACCCGCGACTGGCAGGATGTTATCTGGGCCATGAGTACGCGTGTCGATCCGGTGCGCGATTTTACCCTGGTGGAAAACACGCCCATCGATTATCTGGATTTTGCCTCGCCGGTTTCCGGCCTGGGTTCAAAGGTTGGCATTGACGCGACCAATAAACTGCCCGGGGAAACCAGCCGGGAATGGGGAACCCCCATTAAAATGGATAAAGCCATAAAAGACCGTGTTGATGAAATCTGGGATCAACTTGGTATCGATTAAAAAACACACAGGTACAAGAGAATGAAGAAAACAGGTCGCATATTGATGAGAAGTATTTTTTTATCATTACTTGTAGCATCGTCTGCGCAGGCTGATGCGCAGGCCGATGTGCAAGCCGATAACCTGCAGACCCTGCTCAATCAGAGCCGTCAGGCGGCAAAGACGCTTGGCATGGAACTGAAACAGACGCTGCAGATGTCGATGAAAAAAAAGGGACCGGTTGACAGCATCAGCGTATGTAATATGAAAGCACCGGAAATAACGGCCAGGGTATCGCTGGAAAAAAACATGAAGGTGGCAAGAACCTCGCTTAAAGTCAGAAATCCCGAGAACAAGCCCGATGCCTGGGAAGAAAATGTGTTAAAGGATTTTGAAAAACGCAAAGAGCAGGGCGAACCGGTAAAGCAGATGGAATATTTTGAATTAACAAAAAGAAACGGTGAAAATGTTTTTCGTTATATGAAGGCCATTCCAACCGGCGAGGTCTGTCTGACCTGCCATGGTGAAAATGTTTCTGGACTACTGGCCGGCAAGATTCACAGCCTGTATCCGGATGACAGGGCAACCGGTTTCAATACTGGCGATATTCGTGGCGCCTTTACGGTAACCATCGAAGTTCAGTAATAAAGATCATATAAAATGACCAGCCTGAAAAGCGCAGCTGCCGTTTTGCTGATGTTACCGACCATCGTCAGTGCCAGTGGTCAGGAACAGCTGCCACCCGCAGAGCCCTATTGCCAGTGGCAGGTAAAAAACTATGCCATCGAGCAACCACTGTGCGGTTATACGGGCAGTGCCGAGCGAGGCAAAAAGATTGTTTCCGACAGCCATGCCGGTAACTGCCTGGCCTGTCACCGTCTTCCGATTGAAAACATAGAAGCTTTCGGTACCATCGGGCCGTCTCTGGAGGGTGTGGGCAGCCGCCTTTCGGAAGGTTTTATCCGACTGCGCGTTGTTGATACCCGCCATATCAATCCGGCATCGATTATGCCGGGTTTCTATCGAGACCCGAAACTGATCAACCGCCCGGCCAGAGCCTATATTGGCAGAACCTTTCTTACAGCCCGGCAGGTAGAAGACGTAGTCGCCTATCTGGTCAGCCTGAAATGAAGTATTCAATAAAGCCAGCCATAAAAACAGGCAGAAAATTACTCTGCCTGCTGCCATTATTTTTTCTGGCAACAACGGTCAGGGCAGAACCGGTTTCGGGTTATGCCTTCATTACCCCGGAAACCCGCGCCATGCAGGATGATGATTTTGCCAATCCGGGTCTGCTGGCGGTCGACCGGGGCCTTGAGCTTTTTCAGCAGAAGGACAAAGGCAGCACGAAAAGCTGCGTATCCTGTCACGGCGATGACGGTGAAAAACTCGACAGAAAAGCGATAGCCGCCTATCCGAAATTCAATGCTGCCGGCAAACAGATAAGCCAGCAGATTATCAGCCTGCAGGACCAGATCAATACCTGTCGTGTGCGCAACGGCAATACCCGGCTGGCTACAAACAGTCATGATCTGGTTACCCTGGAAACCTTTGTTCGCAGTCTTGCCAGGGGTGAAAAACAGAAGGTAGAGACCGGCAAGGCGGTTGCATCGATTCTTGCAAAAGGCGAGAAACTGTACAAAACACGTTATGGGTTGATCGATATGTCCTGTAACCACTGTCACAACCTTTATACAGGCAAAATGATCCGGGGACAGAAAATCAGCCAGGGCCAGGGCAATGGCTTTCCTGTTTACCGTCTGGATACGGGTGAAATCACCAGTTTGCAACAACGCATACAGCAGTGCATGAACCTGCTGAGAGCCGAGCCATTTCCGACGGATTCCGATGAAATAAAACTGCTGGAGTATTATATTATGTCACGCGGAAACGGTTTACCCATTGAAACACCGGCAGTCCGGTACTGATAGTTTAGGAATATGACAACAGAAGAAATATTACAACAACGCAGCAATAACAGCTGTGAACTGTGCGCCTCAGATAAAGACCTTGCCGTTTACCCGGTGCCGCCGGAGTCGGAGCAGGGTGAAAATGACAGCATTTATCTGTGTGAAACCTGCCGTTCACAGATTGAAAATCCCGACAGCATCAATCTTGAACACTGGCGCTGTCTGAACAACAGCATGTGGAGTACGGTGCCCGCGGTGCAGGTGGTTGCCTGGCGCATGCTCAAGCAGCTGTCTCGGCACCCTGACAGTCCGGGCTGGCCGCAGGATCTTCTTGATATGCTGTACCTCGATGATGAATTGCTGGCCTGGGCAAAAGCCGGCCTTGCAGAAAACACTGATAGCGAGGAAATAAAACATCTGGACAGCAATGGTGCACAGCTGAGTGCGGGTGATACCGTTACCCTGATCAAGGACCTGAATGTAAAAGGCGCCAACTTCACCGCCAAACGCGGCACCGCCGTGCGCGGTATATCACTGGTGGCGGATAACCCCGAACAGATAGAAGGCAGGGTGAACGGGCAGCAGATCGTAATCCTGACAAAATTCGTGAAAAAATCCGGCTGATGAAAACCATTCATTTTCCCTATCTGGCCAGTGGCATGGGGCTTTTTCTGCTTCTGCTTGTTGTCGTCGGGAGCAAGCCGGGTGCGGATGGCAGCACCACGCTGCCACTGCTGACCCTGCTGATCATCAATGAATTTGCCTTTTTTGTCACGGCTATCGGCGGTTTTATCGGCCTGCGGCAAATGATCAACAGCCCTTTTAATCTGTCCACTACCATCGTGGCCGCTTTATGCCTGATTCTTACGGCCGTGTTTATCTGGCAGGGCATACAGCTCTGGCCTCTGTAGTCAATATCTGAACAGAGCCTTGGTTTAAAGGCGGGACCTGTTTTTCTCAGGAATTCTCCCAGGCGGCATTAGTATCCATCCAGCGCAGGGAAAGGTAATACCAGATACAGATAGGAACCATCATAGCCACCCAGCTCCAGTCATCGATTAAAAACAGCGTGGTAACCAGTTTATTATCGAAGAACAAAGGCCAGGGCAGGCAGTAGAGGGTAAACAGCACGCTGGCGGTAATCAGAATCAGCGCGTGCTTGCGTTTGTGAATACTGGAAAAGGCCAGTAATACCCAAAGGGGCATTTTGACGGCCTTGTCCGTTGATGTTTCCGGGGGTGTGGCTCCGTTATTACTCATTATTAACTCCTTAAGATTTCATAGTTTTTTCGGGCAGGTTCAGGCACCCATTAAATCATCAAGCTTGTCTTCCATGTGCAGTTCGGTGAGCTCGGTAAAGCCGCCGATCCATTTTCCATCGATAGTGATTTGTGGCACGGTGCGGGCACCGTTCGTAACCCGTGAGAATTCGCGCAGACCGGCATGGTCCTGGTCGACGCGAACCTCGTCAAAATCAATGTCCCATTTTTTGAGTAAAGCCTTGGTTTTGTCACAGATAGGACAGATACCGGTGCTGTAGACCTTTAAACGCGCCATAAAAACCCCATAGAATGCGGAAAAAACAGGTTAAACCCTGCTAAATTACTGTTTTCTTTTCATAAAAAACAGGCGAGAATGCCCGGTTCCATATAAAAACCGGCATATGTCGCCTGTTTTTAACAAATCTATTCGAGTTATTTTACATGAGTTTTAAAATCCGTGTGCCGGCCAGCGGGCATGAATTTACCGCTGAAGACAATGAAACCATTCTGGAAGCCGCCCTGCGCCAGGGTATCGGCCTGCCATATGGTTGTCGCAACGGCGCCTGCGGAAAATGCGCCGGCACCGTGCTCAGTGGAAAAGTCGAGTATGACACCGATGCCCTGCGCGCCTCGGCAAAAAAGGAATTTGAAGACGGTAAAACCATCTTCTGCCAGGCACACGCCGCCAGCGATCTCGATATCGAGGTGCGGGAAATTACCAGCAATAGCGATATCGAAATCAAGACCCTGCCGGTGCGCGTGGAAAAGATGCAGCTGCTCTCGCACGATGTCATGCAGCTTAAACTCAAGCTGCCGGAAACCGAACGCCTGCAGTTTATGGCCGGGCAGTATCTGGAAATTCTGCTGAAAGACGGCAAGCGCCGTGCCTTTTCCATCGCCAATGCGCCGCACGATGATGAATATATCGAGTTGCAGATACGCCATGTGCCCGACGGCCAGTTCGGCGATTTTGTATTCGACGGCCTGAAAGAAAAAGCGCTGCTGCGCATCGAGGGTCCGTATGGCAGTTACTACCTGCGCGAGGACAGCCCGCGACCGGTTATCCTGGTCGGTGGCGGCACCGGCTTCGCGCCGCTCAAGGGCATGATTGAACATGCCTTTTATACCGGCATGGACAAGCCCATCCATCTTTTCTGCGGGGTGCGTTCAAAACGCGACCTTTATATGGATGAGCAGGTAAAGGCCTGGCTGCAAGACCACCCCAATCTGAAATACACCCCGGTACTGTCCGATCCGGAACCGGAAGACAACTGGCAGGGTGAAACCGGCTTTGTCCACGAAAGCGTGGTCAAACACTATCCCGACCTGTCCGGCTACGATGTCTACCTCAGCGGCCCGCCGCCCATGGTCAAGGCGGGTATGGATGCCTTCTATGAAAAAGGCCTGCCGGAAACCCAGATTTACTCCGACTCCTTCGAGTATTCCGATGATGCGCTGAAGGCCATGGGCATCACCAAACCCAATACCGGCCGGTAATGCCAGGACGGGCCGGTGGCTGAAAAACAAGGTCTTGAGCAGCTGATGCAAAACCTGCCGCAACAGGGCAGGGTGGAATGGTTGAGCTACCGGCCCGAAAAGCGCGCGCCGGTAAACATCGTTGAGAAAATCGAGATACAGGAAAACGGCATACGCGGTGATCACTATGCCGGTCGCAGCGGCAGGCGCAGCATTACATTAATCCAGCACGAACATCTGACCGCCATAGCCGGAATGCTGCAGCGCGAGGAAGTCCTGCCTGAACAACTGCGCCGCAATATTGTCGTCAGCGGTATCAACCTGCTGGCGCTGAAAGACCGCGAGTTCAGCATCGGCAGCGCCATTCTGAAAATGACCGGCCTCTGCCATCCCTGTTCACGCATGGAAGAAGTTCTGGGCGAAGGCGGTTACAATGCCATGCGTGGTCACGGCGGCATCAATGCCTGCGTGATACAGCCCGGAGTTATTCATCTGCATGATAGTGTAAAAGCTGTTTAGTCTTAACAGACCCTAGGCATCCAGCGGACTACGCACGCCACGGCCACCTTTGTTCAATACATGCGTGTAGATCATGGTGGTGGAAACATCGGCATGGCCGAGCAGATCCTGAACTGTCCGTATATCATAACCATTTTCAAGCAGATGCGTGGCAAAGGAATGTCGCAGGGTATGGCTGCTGACACGTTTTCGCAAACCGATAGCATCAGCGGTTTTCCTGATGGTCTTTTGCAAACTGGTTTCATGCAGATGGTGCCGCATCATTTTGCCAGTACGCGGATCGTTAGACAGACGCGAGGCGGGAAAAAGGAACTGCCAGCGAAGCTCCCGGCCGGCATTCGTCAGTTTGCGTGACAGGGCGCCAGGCAGGACCACGCCACCATAACCCGCGGAAAGATCCTGCCTGTGAATGCCGGCAACCTTTTCGATTTGTAACTGCAGCGGGTTTTTCAGTTTCTCAGGTAAAGGAACAACCCTGTCCTTGTTGCCCTTGCCGGCCCTGACAATAATCTGGTTATACTCAAAATCAATATCACAGACGCGCAGGCGCACACACTCCATCAGCCTTAAACCCGCACCATACATGACGCTGGCCATCAGGCCGTGGGTATCGTTATCAATGGCCTTAAGAAGATCATTTACTTCATTCGTGCTCAAAACGACAGGAAGACGCCTGGGTCTGCGGGCGCGCTGAAAATGAATCTGATCATCAACGGAAATCTGCAATACCTCACGGTAAAAGAAAACCAGCGCATTAAGCGCCAGACTCTGAGTGCTTGAAGAAACATTACGTTTAACAGCCAGGTACTCGATAAAGGCGGAAATGTGCTGAACATCCAGCTCGGTATCAGATTCAGCAGAAGTGAACGTCAGAAAGCGAAGAACCCAGTGGCAGTATGTTTGCTCCGTGCGAATGGAGTAATGTTTCTGTCGAATGGCGGAAACAAGGCGATCGAATAAATCCGAAAACCTGTCACGACAGACCTCAAGCCGGACCCCGGTATCCGTTTGAGAAAACGGGGAACTGTCAGCGGGTGGTTGGCGTGCAAGCGTCGGGTGATCGGATGGCAAATCCTCAGCATTGTCCAGCAACTGCTGCCAGTTGAAGGTACTGCTCCAGTCAGGTTTGACGACATCGCAAAAGAGAATACGCAAAGCATCGACATGCTGGCGATACTGCCAGGCCTGTATGCCAGGGTTTCTGCCTAATCCTTCCGTATAAATCTCGATATCACGCCGGGAAAGCTCCCGAAGACGCCTGCCGGAATATGCCTTGATAAAGCGCTCAACATGGCGGACATACCAGT
>DRLE01000062.1 GCA_011051475.1 Gammaproteobacteria bacterium | reverse complement strand
GCCTGGTACAAGGATGACGATACCCACGGCTGCATCCGTCCGCAGAAAGTGTTGTGGGACTGCCGCCAGGTCATGGGGCCTGATGATATCCTGCTGTCGGATGTTGGTGCACACAAAATGTGGGTAGCCCGCCACTACCAGTGCCACGAGCCCAATACCTGCCTGATTCCCAACGGCTTCTGCTCCATGGGGTTCGCCCTGCCCGGCGCCATTTCCGCAGCCCTGGTGCATCCGGCTCGGCGCATCCTGGCCGTTGCCGGTGATGGCGGCTTTTTGATGAACGTGCAGGAAATGGAAACCGCAAAGCGCCTGAACGTCAATATCGTCACCATGATCTGGGAGGATCACGCCTATGGCCTGATTGAATGGAAACAGGAGACAGGCTTCGGCAAACACACCAATCTCAGCTTCGACAACCCCGACTGGCTGCAACTGGCCAGAGCCTTCGGCTGGTACGGCCACCGCGTGGAAAACAGCCGCGACCTGGTCAGTACCCTGGAGACCGCCTTCAGCGAACAGGGTCCCAGCCTGATCGTGGTACCGATTGATTACCGGGAAAACCTGTTACTGACAGAACGACTGGGCGATATCTGTTGCCCGATTTAAAACCAAAAACTTCACCACAGAGGTCACAGAGAACACAGAGTTGTTGATTTAAGATAAATAATTCTCTCTGTGTTCTCTGTGACCTCTGTGGTGCAAAAGGAGATCTATCATGACCGACCATTTCAAACTCCAGATACCCGGCGCGAAAGCTAATGGCAAGGTGGATGTTACCGCGCCATTCGACGGCGCCTTTATCGCTTCGATTGAAACCGGCGGCCCTGATGCCGTGGAAACCGCGCTGACTACCGCGCACGAGCTTTTCAGCAACAGGAACAACTGGCTCAGTGCCGACAGCCGCATTGCCGTGCTGGAAAAAACCGCTGCCATCATGCAAAGCCGCTTTGACGAGCTGGCGATCGAGGCGGCACGCGAAGGTGGCAAGCCGCTGGTGGACTCGAAAGTGGAAGTGGCGCGCGCCATCGATGGCATAAAAAACTGCATCGAGGTCATGCGTGGTAATCACGGCGAGGAAATCCCCATGCGCCTCAATCCCGCCTCCATGAACCGCGTCGCCTTTACCACCCGTGAACCCATCGGCGTGGTTGTTGCGGTCAGTGCCTTCAACCATCCGCTGAACCTGGCGGTACACCAGATCGGCCCGGCCATTGCCGCCGGCTGTCCGGTGATTATCAAGCCGGCCGAGGACACCCCGCTCTCCTGTTTTCGCCTGATCGGCATCCTGCTCGAAGCCGGCCTGCCCGAAGGCTGGTGTCAGGGCGTCGTTACCGACAGCCATGAAACGGCGACGAAACTGGTCACCGACCCGCGCGTGGGCTTTTTCAGTTTTATCGGCAGCGCAAAAGTCGGCTGGATGCTGCGTTCAAAACTGGCACCCGGTGCCCGCTGCGCGCTGGAGCACGGTGGCGTGGCGCCTGTTGTGGTGGCAGCCGATGCAGACCTGGATGACACCATTCCCCTGCTGGCCAAGGCCGGCTTCTATCACGCCGGCCAGGTCTGCGTTTCAGTGCAGCGCGTCTATGCCGAAAAACGCATTGCCCGCAAGCTGGCGCAGGCCATTGCCGAGGCCGGAAACCGTATGACTGTCGGTGACCCTACCCTGCCCGATACCGATATCGGCCCGATTATCCGCCACGCAGAAACCGAGCGCATACATGAGTGGGTACAGGATGCGGTCAGCAAAGGTGCGGAACTGCTCTGTGGCGGTGAGAAAATAGCCGACAGCCTGTATCCTGCCACCGTTCTTCTCAACCCGCCGGAGGACGCGATTATTTCAAAGAATGAAATCTTCGGTCCGGTAATCTGCGTCTATGAATACGAGGATATCGATAACGCCATTGCCCGCGCCAACGGCCTGGATGTTGCTTTTCAGGCGGCCGTATTCTCGAAGAATATCGACACCTGCATGCACGCCTTCCGCCGGCTGGACGCCTCGGCGGTAATGATCAATGACCACACTGCCTTTCGCGTCGACTGGATGCCCTTTGCCGGGCTGAAGCACTCCGGTTACGGCACCGGCGGCATTCCACATACCTTCCGCGATATGCAGATTGAAAAAATGATGGTCATACGCTCACCCTCGCTGTAGGCAATGCATCTTCACGGTATCCGTTGACTACAGCGGTTGCCATCACTGCCTGCATCAACCCTGAGGGCTTATTATTACGGGGCATTCGCTGGAATTGCGCCCTGTCATGGCATACACTCTTTTAATACACTGCCTGACAGAGGAAAGTCAGACGAGCAACTGACATCAGGTCCACCCTCATGGATGAACACGCTTGCTTTCTGCAAGCAACCCGAGTCAGTAATACAATCCCGGAACCCAATCACTGATATGCTCACGCAGAAACTCAATAACCCGTTACCCATGAATGAACTGGTACAGGTAGAAAAACTGCAGCTGTTATTCACCCAGTCTTTTCCTGCAGTTTTTATAAGCATGGCCAATGCCATTCTGATTACCGTTCTGCTGTGGAAGATACAGGACCAATACATTCTTGTTGCCTGGCTCAGCATTATCCTCAGCCTGGGCCTGACACGCCTGATACTGTTCCTGCGCTATCGCAGACAGCCCGCTGACAATAAAAACATCCTGTTCTGGGAGAAACCCTATTTCATTACCCTGGTACTGTCATCCATTGCCTGGGGCATTGGCGCCATGTTTATTATGCCGTCCGATTCGCTCATGTACCAGATCGTGGTGTTTACCTTTTTGATCGGCATGGCAGGTGGCGCTATTTCCATCTATTCAACCCATTGCGCGATGACTCTGTTTACCGTGTTCATTATGTTACTGCCGGTTACTCTCTGGTTCCTCCTGCAGGACAACCTGGTTTTTACCGGACTGGCTATCGGCTCGAGTTTTTTCCTTGTCTCGGCCGTGCGCGCCACCCGCTCGATCAGCAGCACACTGCACCAGAACCTGTTGATGAAACATGAAATGAACAAATCCCGCGAAGCCGCGGAGCAACTGGCGCGTATCGACGATCTGACCGGCCTGGATAATCGCCGCGCCTTTTATGAGCAGGGCAAACGCATAGTCAGCCATGCAAAACGCAGTAATGAGCCCCTGTCGCTGATCATGATGGATATCGATCACTTCAAGAAAATCAACGACAAATTCGGCCATGCCATGGGCGACCTGGCACTGCGCAGGACCGGCGAGATATTGCAACAGCGCCTGCGCGAATCCGATATCGCTGCACGCGTCGGCGGCGAGGAATTTGCCGTTTTACTGCCTGGCACCACGGTCGAACAGGGCCGCGAGCTGGCCGAGGAACTTCGCCAGATCCTGGCCGGAATCGCAGTAGAAATGGGCGATAATCACCTTCAGTTTACCGCGAGTTTCGGCGTGGCTGCAGACAATACCGATATCGATACTCTGGCCCGGCACGCGGATGAAGCCCTGTACAACGCGAAAGCAGCGGGGCGAAACCGGGTTGCCTGTTACAACTGTAATGACGGCGACAGGCAGACCGCCTGATCAGGCTTACGGAAACAGCATCCGGATGAAAAATATCTATGCCGGTATTCCCGAAGAGCTGCCGGAAGAACTGATAGAACCGTTGCTTGAAACCGGCAAACTGACAATTGAGCGCATTGTTTCACGCGGCCATACTTCACCTGAAGATGGCTGGTATGACCAGGACAGAAACGAATGGCTGGTTCTTTTAAGCGGTAACGCCACCATTCTTTTTGCTGACGGCACTGAAACACGGCTGTCGCCAGGGGATACGCTGCATATCCCCGCGCACAGAAAACACCGGGTTACCCGCACTGCTCCCGATACAGAAACGCTTTGGCTGGCGGTGCATTACCCATAAATGATATTGGGAGGAAATAAAATGAGCGACGAAAATACGGTTGATTATGGCCCGCTGACAAAACTGATCGGAACCTGGAAAGGTGACAAGGGCACGGACATAGCCCCCGAGCCCGACGGTCAGGAAAACAACCCCTATTATGAAACCATTGTCTTCAGTGCTATCGGTACTGTTGAGAATGCAGAAACGCAGGTACTGGCAGTGCTGCATTA
Organism: Gammaproteobacteria bacterium; assembly: GCA_011051475.1. Classification (GTDB taxonomy): domain Bacteria; phylum Pseudomonadota; class Gammaproteobacteria; order SZUA-229; family SZUA-229. The sequence goes on along the minus strand of DRLE01000062.1, from coordinate 9,009 downwards.
TCGCCAGATCGTGCAGCGAAAATCCAATGACGAGGTTTTTCATGATGAAACCGGCTACTGGATGTGGGATGCGGCAAATGCAACCATTATGCACTCACTGACCATACCGCGCGGCGTCTGCGTACTGGCCGGCGGAAAACATAATGGCGGTGCCAATGCTGACGGCAGCCTTGTACTGGAAGTAAAAGCCGGCATCGATGATAAGAACTGGTCTGTTGTACAGTCGCCCTTTATGCAGGAAAACGCCCGCACAACCTCGTTCAGTCACCGGATTACCGTCGACGACACACAGATGCAGTATTGTGAAACCACCATGCTGGAAATTTATGGAAGAAGCTTCGAACACACGGATGAAAATACCCTGAGCCGGCAACCATGAACCGGCAATAAAGCAGAACACGTAAAACACCATTAGATAAGCAGCACTGATATGTCCGAGAAACAATATCCTGTCGAAGACAACCAGTTTTATCTCGAACTGCTGCGCGCCTATTTCAACAGTACGCAGGAAGCGATTTTTGTTCTCTGCGATGAGATGAAGTTTCTTACCTGCAACAGAACCACGGAAGACTGGCTGGGGCGCTCGGAACAGGAACTGACCGCGCATAACCGGCGTACACCCATCACCCGACTGCTTGGCAAAGATTACAATGCTGAAAAATTCAGGACTTTCTTCAGAAACAGCATACAGGGTGAGTCGGTTTCATTCGAAACCCGTATCAACCCGGAAAACGGCAAGGATCGCTGGATAGATATCAATCTTTCGCGCGTCGATATTGAAGGCGGTGATATGGTTATAGCCGTAGCGCGTGATATCAGCGAACGCAAACGCCATCTTGCCACCATTCAGTACCAGAGCAGTTTTGACGAACTGACCGGCCTGCCCAACCGCAGCGCCTTTCTCACCTACCTGGAAAAATACCAGAAAGATGAAAACTCGCTGAATCAGCAACTGGTGCTGTTCGTTCTCGACATTGACCGCTTCAAGGAAATAAACAAAAGCATGGGTCATCAGAACGGTGATATTATCCTGCAGGAAGTCTCACAAAGGCTTTCGCGGGTCACCGATGTCGCCTCGGGGGAGTTTCTTGCCCGCCTCGGTGGTGATGATTTTGTCATTGCTTTCCCCGACATTGCCCTGTCGCAGTCGCGCATTACCGCGCAGATGATACGACAGATTCTCTCCCGCCCGATTCTGCTGGATGATGGCAAGATAAGCCTGAGCTGTGCCATTGGCATAGCCGGCGTACCGGAGCATACCGATGACTGCAACCAGCTTCTGCAACTTGCCGAATCGGCCATGTACACGGCCAAGACCGAGAGACTGGGTATTGAAATCTATAACCCGGAAACGGCTGGCAGTTCCAGAGAAAGGCTGCAGCTGATTACCGACCTGCGTGAAGCCCTGGCGGACAATCTGATCGTTCCTTATTACCAGCCGATACGCAATATGCAGACAGGGGCGATTCATGTGGAAGTGCTGGCCAGATGGAATGACGAAAAGCGCGGCGCCATATCCCCGGAAAAATTTATCGCCCTGGCGGAGGAAACCGGTAATATCAATCGCCTGACCTCGAAGATCCTGCGTACCTCACTGCAGGAATGCAGCCAGGCCCTGAATAAACAGATGATTGAAAGCCTGTCGCTCAATATTTCGCCCTATTGCCTGTCGAACATGAAGTTACCGGGCGAGATCCAGGGCTACCTGGACGAGTTCAACATTCCCGCGAACATGATCACACTGGAAATCACCGAATCGGTAATCATGTCCAGTCTGCCAAAAACCCGGGAGACCATAAACAGCCTGGAAGCACTGGGGCTGACCTTCTCGATTGATGATTTCGGCACCGGCTATTCGTCTTTGTCGAAGCTCAAACTGATGCCGCTAAAGGAACTTAAAATCGACAAGTCGTTTATTACCGAGATCAACCACAATGACAACGATGCCGCCATTACCAATGCGGCCATACAGATGGCTCATGGCCTTGGCCTGAACGTGGTGGCCGAAGGCATAGAAAGCGAACCGATCTGGAATCGATTACAGCAAATGGGCTGTGATTACGGCCAGGGATTCTGGATTGCAAGGCCCATGCCCATAGAGGCACTGCTGGACTGGCTGCGTGAGCACCCTGTCAACGGCTTTAACTGAAGTCTGACAGCATTATCGCCGAACCAGGGCCTGTTGATCTAGTGTTAACAGGCCCTAGTGTGAAACCCGCTGCGGCTGGTGCAGCGATCTGTCCAGCACACGCAGGATATTCACGCCATCGTCCTCGTGGCGAAAATACACTATCTGTGAATCCACCACATGCGACCTGAGTCCTTCGGCGATATGACTGCAATCCTCCGCACTGGCGCTGTTTTCCGCCAGCCGGCGAAAAGCAATGCTGAGGTTCAGCACGACACCTTCGGCGCTGCCCAGACCGATGCGATCAAAGGTGTTTTCAAACAGGGACTCGATATCATTCTCGGCCTGAACGCTGAGATAAAAGGAATTACTTGCCGGCATTTCTTCTTTTCTCCGCCATACGGTCAAGAAAATCATACAGTGCCCAGTCCTGCGCGCGGCCGCTGTTTTCGCCTTCGGCGATCAACCGGCGCAGTTTCTCGACATGGCTGTTGCCATTGTCAGGCGGTGTTTGCAGGGCATCGCCTGCCTGATGATGCCCGCTGGATTCAGCCAGGCTCGGGTTATTTATCGTACTTGCCATTATCCCACCCTATATCAGTAAAATAGTGAACAGGTAAAATACAGGCGCGTAATATAATAAACCCGAAGCCTGTTTTCAAGGCGCCGGGTTTATTTTCGATATCAGGAAAAAACCAGGGAATCTCTGATTAATTCGTCATTGCGAGGAGCAAAGCGACGCGGCAATCTCTAACAGATTGACTCCACTACACGAGATTGCCGCGCTTCGCTCGCAATGACAGGAATTTTGCATTAATCAGAGACTCCCTGGTTTTTGCGGGGTTTTCTTTGCAGGCTCAAGGGGCGCTTGCCCGCTTTCTGGCCCGCTTTCTTAGCTGTTTTCTGGCCGGAACGATCGCCTTCGGCTGAAGGCTTACGCGGCTTTTTTGCCGCCCCTTTCGCACCACCCTTGCCGAATCCACCCTTGCCATGCCCACCCCGGCCTTTTTCAACCGGCGTGATTTTCAGCTGCTGTCCGGCCACCCAGACCTTTTTCAAACTGTACAGCAGTTCTTTCGGCATACCCTCGGGCAGGTCGACAAAACTGTGGTCGTCCATAATATTGATGCGACCGATATACTTGCTGTCGATGTCGGCCTCGTTGGCAATGGCGCCGACGATATTGCCCGGCTTCACCGAATGCGTATGACCGACCGCCAGGCGGAAACGCTGCATGCCCTCTTCCAGCGGTTCATCATTATCGCGCTGGCGGCGCGGGGGCCTGTCACTGCGCTCATCCCTGCGCTGCTTTCTGTCGCCCCTGCTGTCAGCACGGTCCCAGTCATCACGCGCGCGTTTCTGCGGCTTGTTGCTGAGCAGCAGCGGGGTGTCACCCTGCAGCAGTTTCGCCAGCGCCGCGGCGATTTCACTGGCCGGCACATTGTGCTCCTGCTCGTACTGTTCGATCAGCTCGCTGAAAAACTGCAGGTCATCGTCGGATTCGGCGGCGGCCAGGGTATCGGTAATACGCTGCTTGAAGCGGTCGATGCGTTTGTCATTGATGGTTTCGGTCGAGGGCAGCTCCATGCGCTCGATCTTCTTGCGCGTGGCCTTTTCGATGGCAGCCAGCATGCGCTTTTCACGCGGCGCGACGAATAAAATCGCATCGCCTTCACGCCCGGCGCGACCGGTACGACCAATGCGATGCACATAGGCCTCGGTATCGTAGGGAATATCGTAGTTCACCACATGACTGATACGCTCGACGTCCAGGCCGCGGGCGGCGACGTCGGTGGCAATCAGGATGTCCAGCTTGCCTTTTTTCAGGTTGTTCACGGTGCGCTCGCGCTGGTTCTGCGCGATATCGCCGTTCAGCGCGGCGGCGGCATAACCGCGCGCCGCCAGCTTGTCCGCCAGTTCGACGGTGGCGTTCTTGGTGCGCACGAAAATAATCATGCCATCGAAGGGCTCGGCTTCGAGGATACGGGTCAGGGCGTCAAGCTTGTGCACGCCGCTGACCGGCCAGAAACGCTGGCGAATGGTTTCGGCCGTGGTGGTCTTTACCTTGATATTGATCTGCGCCGGATCGTTCAAATAGGTGGTGGCAATGCGGCGGATCTGCGAGGGCATGGTGGCGGAGAACAGCGCGATCTGGCGACTGTCCGGCGTCTGTTCCAGCACCCATTCGACATCGTCGATAAAGCCCATGCGCAGCATTTCATCGGCCTCGTCCAGCACCAGTGCTTTCAGTTTGTCCAGCTTCAGTGTGCCCTTGCGCATATGGTCCATCACCCGCCCCGGGGTACCGACCACGACGTGCGTGCCGCGTTTCAGGGCGCGAATCTGGCTGCCGTAATCCGAGCCGCCATAGATGGGCAGCACATGAAAACCTTTCAGGTGATGGGCGTACTTCTGGAAAGCCTCGGCCACCTGTATGGCCAGCTCGCGCGTCGGCGCCAGCACCAGTACCTGCGGATCTTTCTGTTTCAAGTCGAGGTTCGACAGCAGCGGCAGGGCAAAGGCCGCGGTTTTACCGGTGCCGGTCTGCGCCGTACCGAGTACGTCACGGCCTTCAAGCAGCAGGGGAATGGTTTGCGCCTGTATCGGCGAGGGAGTTTCATAACCCACTTCATCGAGGGCTTTTAACAGGGGTTTGCTCAGCGCCAGCTGGCTGAACGCGGTGACCGTATCGGACATATTGTTTTGTACCTGGGTGTTATACCTGAATGATTTCAATCGCTCTGAAAACAGAAGGTAAATGGTGTTCTAAAGACAAGCTGATGGGCCGGTATCGGTTCACATCAGTTATGGAGGATACGGGCAGAATAAGCAGTAAGCGCACAGTTTACCTTTTATCGGCCTGAATTGATAGTATTTAATGATATGCTTATATTGCATGTTCCGGCACGGCAGGCAGCCCGGGGTTATAATCGCGCCATGACCACCTCCTCCGCTCACTTCGAACTGCACCTGCCCGTCACGCACGCGCAGTGCAATGCCGTCGACCTGCTGAGCGGGCATTGCGACCTGAGCCGGCAGACAATCAAGCAGGCAATGCAGAACGGCGCCCTCTGGCTGGAGCACGGCAGGCATGTGCAACGCCTGCGCCGCGCGAAAAAAACCTTATCGGCCGGCGATGAGCTGCACTTCTATTATGACGAGGCCATACAGAACCAGCAGGTTCCCCCCGCCAAACTTGTTGCCGATGAAAAGGCATACAGCATCTGGAACAAGCCCTGTGGCATGTATTCACAGGGCAGCCGCTGGGGCGACCACTGCACCATCTATCGCTATGCCGAACAGCATCTTCTGCCCGAGCGCCCCGCCTTTATCGTGCACCGCCTCGACCGCGCCGCCAGCGGTCTGATGATTCTGGCGCACAGCAAAAAAATGGCCGCCGCCTTTTCCTCATTGTTTGTTAAGCGTGAAATCGGCAAGCAGTACGAGGCGGTAGTGGCGGCCGATCTGTCAGCGCTCGCACTGCCGTTTGAAATCAGCAAGCCCGTGGATGGCAAGCCCGCGCTGAGCCGCATCATTGGGGTCGAGCCCGAAGACGGCAACAGCCGCCTGCGACTGGAAATCGAAACCGGGCGCAAGCACCAGATCCGTCGCCACCTGGCAGAGAGCGGCTGGCCGATTGTCGGTGATCGTCTGTATGGCACAAAAAGCAACAAGGCCGACAATGATAATCCGGCAAACACCGGGCCCGATCTTCAGCTAAAATCGGTCTACCTGAAATTCACCTGCCCCGTCACAGGGCAGATAAAGGAATACAGCCTGTAGACCCCGACCACATAGACCGATGAATGAACTGCAACAGAAGAACCTGACCGGCACAACGAAGCTGATCTATATCCTGATGCTGGTCGGCACCCTGCTGCCGATGACGGCCGTTATCGCCCTGATCATGGCCTATATTTACAGGGATCAGGCTCCCGACTGGCTGCAGACGCACTACCGTTTTCTGATCCGCAGCTTCTGGATCGGCCTGCTTTATCTGTTTATCGGCGCCTTCACCTACCTGATCGTTATCGGCAAACTGGTTATGGCCTTTGCCGTGATCTGGATTATCGTTCGTTGCATCAAGGGTCTGAACTGGCTGGACAGGCAGCAGGCCGTACCCAATCCCGATACCTGGTGGTTTGAATAAACCCGTTGATAGAACCGTGACCATTAACCGGCAGCTGGATCATTCGGCACATAAAAACAGCGGCAGGCTTTTCCCGCTGAGCATCCTTGCCGACAATATCCGCCATGCGGAAAATATCGGCAGCCTGTTTCGCCTGGCCGACGCGCTTGGCATACAGCATATCTACCTGGGTGGTGAAAGCGCCTGCCCGCCAAATCCCAAAATTCGCAGGACCTCACGCTCCACGGAAAAATCGGTGGCGTATTCACAGCACGACGATGCGGTCGAACTGGCAAAAGCCCTGCAGGCAAAAAAACTGTTGCTGGTGGCGCTGGAGATCAGCACGCAAAGCCTGGCGCTGTCAGACCCGGCTTTTCAGCAGAAAATAAAGGGCCGTGAGCTGTGCCTGGTACTGGGTTCGGAGAACACAGGGGTACAGAATGAACTGCTGAAACTGGCCGATATCAGCGTGCATATCCCCATGCAGGGGCAGAATTCATCGATGAATGTGGCGACCGCGGCGGCGATTGCCTGTTATGAGATTATTCAGAAGCTTTAGCCGCAAATAACGCAAAAGATGTAGGCCGGTATAAGCGATAGCGTTGCCGGCTTCTCTTCACCAATGCCAGCAACGCTATCGCTTATGCTGGCCTACAGGCTAAAGAATGAACAAGCTTTTTTGCGCCCTTCGCGTCATTCGCGGCAAAAAAATACCACAGCACCGAAAACTACTTAAAGTTAAACCGGAAACCAACAGACAACAAGGAAAGCTCCGGATTATTCGTATTAAAACCTTCCCACTCGCCCACCACCAGTACCTGTCTGGTAAAGGCATAGGAAGCCGCCACGCCATAGGCCATATCGCTGCCATCATTGCTGCCCGAAGCATTGTTTACCTTGAGATCGGCATCCCAGCGCAGCATGCCCAGTTTGGCCATCAGCTTGAATTTTTTGCTTATCGGGTACATGCCGACGGCATAGCCGCCAAAGCCTTTTGCACTGGCAGCCATACTGACCACGGGACCACCCGGTGACAGCTCAGCAGCCCCTACACTGGCCTCGGCAAAATTATAATAGGCCGCTTCCAGCGCAAAATAATCGTTAAAGCTGTAGCCGCCGTAGAATTTCGTTCCCGTGGCTTTGTCATCAAAATTGCCGCCACCCAGACCGGAAAAATCCACCGTATAGGCGGTGGAGCCTGCGCTCAGGCCCAGATAGGCGTCCGCCAGTAATGGGCTTACTGCAGAAAAAAACAAAACACTAAAAACCGTGAAACGCAAAGCCCTGGCCTTGTACATTCAACACTCCTGAAATAGTTCGTTGCCAGGGAACCTCTGATTAATGTCATTTTGAGCGGAACGAAGTGAAGTCGAAAAATCTTATGCTCCGTAACTCGTTGATCGCACAGTAGTAAAAGATCCTTCGGCAATTGCTCCTGCATTGCCCTAATAAGTTACATCCATGTAACGATCGACTTCGCTACGCTGCGCTCAGGATGACAAAATCGTTATTAATCAAAGGTTCCCTGGATCGTCATTGCGAGCGCTAGCGAAGCAATCCCGTCCGGCTCTGACCTCACTGGATTGCTTCGCTAGCGCTCGCAATGACACGGACATTAAAATTTGCATGACAACTGATATTACTTAACCACTTTGATAATAACAAACTTTTTATTACCGGCAATCATTTCCCGGTTGCCAAACAGACGCTTGAGCTTTGCATGGTAACCAAGATGCCGGTTACCAACCACCCACAGCTCGCCGCCCTGCTGCAGCACATCACGCGCCTGGCTGAACATCTGCCAGGCGATATGGTCACTGATGGCATGCTGCTGATGAAAGGGCGGATTGCACAGAACAAGCGAGGCGCTGTCGGCCTCCACGCCCTGCAGGCAATCGGTCTGCAAAAACTGTGCGTCTCGCTGCTGTTGTCCGGCAAAGTGGTTTTCAAAGTTGCTGGCTGCCGACTCGACCGCCATATAGGACTCATCGGTAAACACCAGCCGCGCCTGCGGATTTTTAATGGCCGCGGCAATGCCCAGCACACCGTTACCGCAGGCAAGATCGATAATGCTATGAAAATCCCTGTTCGAGGGTATGTGTTCCAGCAGAAAACGCGTACCGATATCCAGCCGCCCGGCGGAGAAAATGCCGGCATGATCGCTCAAGCCCGGCTTTGTACCCTCATAATCGATACGGTAGGACTTCGGCCAGGGATTATCCGCGACCTGCAGGTTTTCGTCATACTCGCTGAAAACCAGGCGCGCCTTTTTTCTGGCCAGCGAGGTTCGTGTCGGGCCAATAATTTTTTCGAACAGCGCCAGTGTCGAGTTATGGATATTGCGCGTCATGGCCGCAGCGATAATAACGGTGTCCTTTGTTAACAGAGGGCGAACGCGATGCAGCTGGTCTTCCAGCATGGCCAGGCTTTTGGGAATCCGGATCAGCACGACTGCGGCCTTGTGACCCGCTTCCGCAGGAAAGTACTGACACGGATCTTCCAGCGTATTGATCTGCACGAGTTCATCCAGGCCGGCCGCCTCGGCATTTTGCGATACCGCCTGCATGGCCAGGTAGGAATCGGTCATTAGTACCGGGTGAAACGAGTGCAGGGACAATCCAAGAGCACCGAAGTTATCATTAACAACAACGACTGCGCCACCGTGTGCCTTTTCCAGTAAATTATCCTCCGCCAGATAAGACAGCAGATATTCATCCGCCGCGTCCCAGGCGCGCAGGCTGCTTTTATTCAG
>DRLE01000061.1 GCA_011051475.1 Gammaproteobacteria bacterium | reverse complement strand
TGAACAATTCCGTCGATGGCGTTACCGCCGCCTGGTTCAGTTTCCAGGACCGCTACCGGGCGTTTCCGGGTGACTACACCCAGGCAACGGTTAATCTTCCCGATCCCAATGGCCTGATTGCCAATGGTAATGGCGATGGCCTGGTTGCTACCGATACCGAGCGCGCCCAGGTCTGGGTACAGCTGCAGGCGGCCGGCTATATTACCGGCAGTTTCGATGCGGACAATACGGTAACAACGGCCACCTCTTATGACTGCCCGGTCACCACCTGCCCGGATAACGGTTTTGGCGCCGGCATGCTGATCAGTTATGGTGACATGCAACAGGCGCAAACCGGTATAGCCGCGCATGAGCTGCTGACCGGTCGCGGTATACCGGTGGAAGTCATCGCCGAACTCGACCGCAAGATTGATGATGGTCTGGCCGGTTCCGGCATTATGCAGCTGGGTATTGCCGGTACCGGCTGGGCTGCCGCTGCGGTTACCGCCTGTCAGAACACCACGATTCCCGACCCGAATCTTTACGGCGTACAGACGCCGAGCGCGAACTGTGCCGCGGTATTCCGTAACTTCTGATAAGCGGTTTGTATTTGTGTTTAAAAAGAGCCCTTACGGGCTCTTTTTTTTGTCCGGCTATTATCCGGCCATGGCACCGGCCTGTTACAATTCTGCCCTATGATTATTGACTGTCAGCAAGTTGAGAAAAGCTATCATAAAAAGCCGGTGCTGAAAGGGCTGGACCTGGCCGTGCCCGCAGGCGAGTTGTTCGGTCTTGTCGGCATGAATGGCAGTGGCAAGTCGACGCTGATAAAGGCTATGCTCGACCTGGTCAGTATTGATGGCGGCAATATTGTGATTGAAGGCATGGCTCACCGTAGAGTACAGGCAAGAAGGAGTATTGCCTACCTGCCGGACCGGTTTTCTCCACCGGCGCATTTACGTGGTATCGACTTTATTCATTATATGCTGCGCCTGCATGGAAGCCGGGTTGATGCGCTGCAGATTGAAGCGGTGCTGCAGAAGCTGGAACTGGATGCCGGTATGATGCATGAGTCGGTCAATCGCCTGTCCAAGGGCATGACGCAGAAGCTCGGCCTGGCCACCTGCCTGCTCAGCGGCAAGAATATACTGATACTGGATGAACCCATGAGCGGCCTCGATCCCCGTGCCCGTGTTCTGTTCAAGCAGCAGCTGGCTGAATCCCGTCAGCAGGGAAAAACCGTGTTTTTCAGCTCTCACATGCTTGCCGATATCGAGGAAATGGCCGATACCATGGCGGTGTTGCATAATGGCAGGATTCGTTACAGCGGCTCGCCGCAAAACTTCATGCAGCGTTACCAGGGCGAAACGGTTGAACAGGCCTATATGGCGTGTATTGAAGCTTGAGTTGGCAGTTGGCAGCCGTCAGTCGGCAGTAAAAAACCTGACAGCGATGCTGTGGATTTTAGACTTTTTGCCAACTGCCAACTTAAAGACCAAGCTCCTTGATCTTTCGCGTCAGCGTATTCCTGCCCCAGCCCAGGCGCTGCGCGGCATCATTTTTGCGCCCGCCGGTTTTCTGCAGGGCCGCCTCGATCAGGATTTTTTCGACATCGGCGATGATCGAGGCGGCCAGGCCGGTTTCACCGGCCAGCAGTTGTTGCTGAACCTTGAGTTTAAGCAGCTGCTTCCAGTCACCGGTGTTTTCGCTACCGCCGGCCTGGGTATCGGAAAGCAGTTCCGGCGGCAGGTCGGATATGTGTACGGTGTTGCCCGAGGTCATTACCGCCAGCCAGTGGCAGGTATTTTCCAGCTGGCGGACATTGCCGGGCCAGGGCAGCGAGGTAAGATAGTTCAGTGCGTCTTCGTCAATGCTTTTGGCTTCGATCTCGCCTTCATCCATGGCCAGTTCGCTTACCGCGCGCTGCAGGAACAGCTTGAGCAGGGCGGGAATGTCCTCGCGGCGCTCGCGCAGTGCAGGAAGGTGAATACGGATAACATTGAGGCGATGAAACAGATCCTCACGAAACAGGCCCTGTTTGACATGCTCTTCCAGATTCTGGTGGGTGGCGGCAATGACGCGCACATTGACCTTGATGGGCGTGTGCCCGCCAACGCGATAGAACACGCCATCGGAAAGCACCCTTAATAACCGCGTTTGCAGTTCTGCCGGCATGTCGCCGATTTCATCGAGAAACAGAGTGCCGCCGTCGGCCTGCTCGAAGCGTCCCTTGCGCAGGGACTGAGCGCCGGTAAAGGCGCCTTTTTCATGACCGAAGAGTTCCGATTCGAGCAGTTCTTTCGGAATAGCCGCGGTGTTCAGGGCGATAAAAGGTTTGTCGGCGCGCGGGCTGTGCTTGTGCAGTGACAGTGCCACCAGTTCCTTGCCGGTGCCGGATTCGCCGGTAATCAGCACGCTGATCACCGATTTGGACAGGCGGCCGATGGTGCGGAAGACTTCCTGCATGGCCGGTGCGGCACCGATGATTTCAGGCCCTTCCTTATCGTTCAACAGGGCATTACCGGTGCCCTGTTTGCGGCTGCAGGCGCGCTGGGTAATGGCTACCGCATCGTCGATATCAAAAGGCTTGGGAAGGTATTCGAAGGCGCCGCCCTGGTAGGCCGATACCGCACTGTCCAGGTCGGTGTGCGCGGTCATAATAATCACCGGCAGCTCGGGGTAGCGCGCCGACAGCTGCGACAGCAGTTCCAGGCCATCAATGCCGGGCATGCGCACGTCGGTAATAATGGCATCGGGCTGTTCGTTTTTCAGACGCTCGAGAATGGTATTGGCATTATCGAAACTGGTGACCCGGAAGCCGGCGCCTTCCAGTGCTTTCTGCAGGACCCAGCGGATGGAGTCGTCATCATCAATGATCCAGATGTGATCTTGTGCTGTCATGGCATGTTTCCAGGTAAGTCTTCAGGCATATTGCTAGCTGTGAGTGGTAATCGGCAGTAAAAGGCTGAACACGGTTTTCCCCGGCCGGCTGTCAAATTCAATCAGGCCGTGATGCTGCTGTACCAGCGATTGCGCAATAGACAGCCCAAGGCCGGTGCCGTCGGCATGACCGGTTATCATCGGCATGAATATTTTTTCCTGCAGGCTGGTATCGACGCCGGCACCATTGTCCTCGATATCGATCTTTGCCACCAGTGCGTGTGTTTGCGTGCCTATCTTGCAGTTACGCTGGGTGCGGGTTTTAAGGTTGATGAGCCCGTCATCGATGCCGGCATCATGAATGGCGGTGACCGCATTGCGGCAGATATTCAATAGCACCTGTATCAGCATGGCTTCATCGGCGTAGAGATCGGGGATACTGGGGTCGTAATCGGCGGTAATGGCGATATCGCCGGTTTCCGCCAGTACCAGCTGGCGCACATGTTCAAGAATCTTGTGAATATTGACCTCGCTCTTGGTCGGAATATCCCGCGGCCCGACCATGCGGTCGAGCAGGTTTTTCAGGCGGTCGGCTTCATTGATAATGACCTGGGTAAACTGTCGGCTTTCATCGTCATCCAGCTTGCGTTCCAGCAGTTGCGCCGCGCCGCGAATCCCGCCGAGCGGGTTCTTGATTTCATGCGCCAGCCCGCGCAACAGGCTTTTGCTGGCGTCTATCTGGCTGAGAATGCTTTCCTCGTGTGAAAGTTTCTGATGGGTTTTCAGGCGAATGAATTCCAGTAGCAGGTACTTGCCGTGATGGCTGTAGGAAAGGGGAGATACCGAGTAATCCACATCGATTTTCTGCAGGTTGTGCAGCTGCAGCTGGTCCTCGTATACGGTATAGGGGTGGGCGGACACCAGCGAGCGTTCCAGGCGGTCGAAAAACTCGTGTTCATCGATGATCAGTTCGCGCAGATTCTTTTTGACCGCGCGGTTATTACTGATATGAAACAGCATTTCTGCCGCAGGATTGATGTTGATAACCTGCAGGTTTTCACCGATCACAATAATGGCCGTATGCAGATTATCGATAATCGACTGGGGTGAATGATATTCGGTGGCAACCATAACAGGGTTTATGCAATAACCGAACCAGATTTACAGTCGATGAAATGACATGAAAATCAGGGGCTTACTGCGTGACGGTATGTGTTGATTAATGCGGACACCATTATATCGCACCATTATGGTGCAATCCAGTAGTTTCTCTGCTGTCAGGGTTTTAGCGGGGTGAGGGTCGAGGTACGACGGTGTTCTTGATATAAACGGTGATCGTCTTGCTGCGTTTAAGAATACGTCCCTTTTTGTTTCTTACCTGTACCTGTAGCTGGTGTGTGCCGCGGTCGGCGCGACCGATCGGCAGGGCCAGGCTGCGGCTTTTTTTCACCAGCGGCTTGCCATCCATAATCAGCCAGAGGGTGTGTCCGGCCTTGATGTCCAGCTCGGGTTTGGTTTTGACGCGTACGATCAGATTGGGTTCGTTCCAGATGGTCTGCTGGTTCTTCGGTGACAGAATGGCTACCGAGGTGTATTTGGTTTCGTCCGGGCTCTCTTCATCGGTGGCGGGCTTTTCTTCCGGTGGTGGAACCCTGGGCGCGTCCATAATGGTGATGTTTGGCGGGGTGAACTGCTCCGAGTTTTCAAAGGGCTTGTCGGAATAAACCACATTGCCTTCGGCGTCGACACCCTTGTAGAGGCCGGCTACAGCCATGTTGCTGCCGAGAAAGAGGGACAGCAGGCCGGTAATAATGCTGACGCGAATAATACCGTTGAACAGTTGCAATGGATTCATGGCTATAAGCATAGCATTAGATAACCCCGATCTCTATTTTATTTCGGGCAGAAAAAAGCCCCGCCGGAGCGGGGCTTTTCTGGCACCTTGTAAGAGCGTGCGCTGCGCGAATTATACGCTGTAGTACATATCAAATTCGCAGGGGTGAACAGACAGACGCAGGCGCTGTACTTCTTCAGCCTTCAGCTCAAGATAGCCGTCGATCATGTCATCATCGAAGACGCCGCCTTCGGTGAGGAATGCACGGTCTTCGTCCAGGGCCTTGAGAGCTTCATCGAAGGAGAAGGCAACCTGCGGGATCTTGGCTTCTTCTTCCGGTGGCAGATCGTACAGATCCTTGTCGGCAGCTTCACCCGGATCGATCTTGTTCTTGATACCGTCAAGGCCGGCCATCAGCATGGCGGCAAAGCACAGGTAAGGATTGGCGGTGTTGTCACCGAAGCGAACTTCGATACGACGGCCTTTCGGATTGCTGATAAAAGGAATACGGATGGAGGCGGAGCGGTTACGGGCGGAGTAGGCCAGCATAACCGGTGCTTCAAAACCCGGTACCAGGCGTTTGTAGCTGTTGGTGGAAGCGTTGGCAAAGGCGTTCAGCGCCTTGGCGTGCTTGATGATACCACCGATGTAGTACAGGGCTTCCTGTGACAGGCCGCCGTAGAGGTCGCCGGAGAACAGGTTGTTGCCGTCCTTGAAGATAGACTGGTGAACGTGCATGCCGTTACCGTTGTCGCCGACCAGTGGCTTGGGCATAAAGGTTGCGGTCTTGCCGTAGGCATGAGCCACATTATGTACCACATATTTGTAGATCTGGACTTCGTCAGCCTTGCGCGTCAGGGTGTTGAACACCGCACCGATTTCACACTGGCCGGCGGTGCCGACTTCGTGGTGGTGTACTTCGGTTTTGCAGCCCATTTCGTCCATAACCAGGCACATGGATGAACGCATGTCCTGCAGGGAATCGACCGGAGGAACCGGGAAGTAGCCGCCTTTAACACCGGGACGGTGACCCATATTGCCGCCTTCAAAGTGCTCGCCGGTCGCCCAGGCCGCTTCTTCGGAGCCTATCTTGTAGCTGACTTCACCCATGTGCTCTGACCACTGTACGCTGTCGAAAACAAAGAACTCGTTTTCCGGGCCAAAGTAGGCGGTATCACCGATACCGGTTGATGCCAGGTAGGCCTCGGCGCGCTTGGCGATGGAACGCGGGTCACGGTTGTAACCTTTCATGTCGGAAGGTTCGATAACATCACAGCGGATGTTCATGGTCACTTCTTCGCAGAACGGGTCGATAACCGGGGATTCGGTGTCCGGCATCAGGATCATGTCGGAAGCATTAATGCCTTTCCAGCCGGCGATCGAAGAACCGTCAAACATCTTGCCTTCGTTCAGGTCGTCTTCATCGAGAGCGGTAGTTGGAACGGATACATGCTGCTCCTTGCCCTGGGTATCGGTAAAACGGAAATCGACGAATTTCACGTCTTTTTCCTTGATCATTTTAATAACGTCACTTGCAGACATTTTGTAAGCCTCTGAGTAATTTTAAGTAAAAAAATAGCCGTACAGCGTTTGTCCCGTCAGGATGTGCAGACAGGAGCGCTGCGTGGTGTGGTTATGTTGTTTATCCGGCGGATGTTTTTCTGCCGGACAAAAGAACCTTTAATCAGCTCAGTCAGCGTGCGTGAGCTGAGCTCATCAAAGGTCCTTTTACAGGGGTAGATTTTGCACGAAACGTGCCAATAAGGGAAACCCTATCTGATGCGCTTTTCCGGCTTTTACGGTTGAAAAGTTGCACAATACTGAAGCAGTCACCCAAAACCCGCACTATTTTGGTGCGGAGTCGCGCGTGTAACGAAAATGCAGGTGGCATTCGCCGATACAGTCCAGTTTGCCGCAGGCCTCATCGAAGGCCAGTTTGATATTCTCTGCGTCTTCCAGCCGTGGCAAATACTGCAGCGGCAGGTAGGCATCGACACTGACGCGGCCGTCGAGGTAGTGCAGGGTGACATCATCGATATGTTTCAGTACCTCGTGGTTGTGCCATTCCCCGGTCAGCGCCTGTAACAGCTCGGTACGCAGCGGTAAATGCTTGCAGCTGGCGGCGGTTTCATCGTTTTCCGGGTCGATATGCACGGTGACATCGTTGATTTCGTCGAAGCGGTCGATCAATGCCTTTTCCACCGATTCGGATATATGATGCCCCTCGGAAACACTGAGCTTCGGTGAAACCTGGATATGTACATCGACCAGTGCGTTGTGGCCGCTGCGGCGGGTGCGCAGCATGTGCAGTTCCTGCACATCGTCAATCGACAGAATGGTTTGCTTGATCTGCTCGACCACTTCCGGTTCCAGTGCGGTATCGACCAGTTCCTGCACGCTCTGTTTTGCCAGATCCAGGCCGATCTTGCCGATCATGAGCGCCACCATCAGGGCGGCAATAGCGTCCAGGTACGGATAGCCAAAATAGGTACCGCCTATGCCGACAAACACGACAATCGAGGAAACCGCATCACTGCGGTGGTGCCAGGCATTGGCTTCCAGCATCTGCGAATTGATTTTCAGTGCCACGCGTTTGGTGGCGTGATAAAGCACTTCCTTGCTGATAATCGAAATGGCAGCAATCACCAGGGTGTAAAGCATGGGCTCCGGTGGCAGGGTTTCCGAATTCAGGCGCGAGATCGCATCCAGGCCGATGCCGACAGCAACGCCGATCAGCAGGATACCGAGGGCGACCGTGGCCAGGGTTTCAAAACGGCCGTGGCCATAGGGGTGGTCCTCGTCAGCGTCCTCGCCGGCGTGGTGGGCCGCCAGCAGTACCATGCCGTCACTGGCCAGATCCGACAGCGAGTGCAGACCGTCGGCCAGCAGCGCCTGCGAATAGCCGAAGATGCCGCCGACAATCTTGATGATCGAAAGCACCAGGTTGACCGCCACGCCCCAGAGGGTAATGCGGTTGGTTTCGGTTTTGCGCTGGTCGAGAGTGTGTTGCATTGGGGTATTTTATAGGCTTCTGATGTTGATGGCGATTGTTTAAAAACTGATTTGCCGCAAAGGGCGCGGAACAGACGTTATTCGTTATTCGTCGTTCGTCATTCGTAGGTGCGCATTCTTTAAAAATTGTAGGAGCGGACAACTCCGCGAAGATGCAGGCACGGTGACCGCGGCTGTTCGCGGAATTGTCCGCTCCTGCACCAATTAAAAACGAATAACGCACGACGAACAACGTCGCCTTTGCGTTATTTGCGGACCAGAAAAGTTTTTCCTGATGCTTGCCACTTATCTTGCTCGAAGCTTTTCCATACCCGTTTCCAGCGCCGCATCCAGGTAACCGCCAAACAGTTCCGGCGTGTTATAGCCGATAATGCGACTGGCAACTTCGCGTCCCCGTCCGTCAAGAAAAAGCAGGGTTGGTGTGAGGCTTACCTTGTAGCGGTAGGCGAAGTCGGCCGGTGTGGTTTTGCGGCCGGA
>DRLE01000060.1 GCA_011051475.1 Gammaproteobacteria bacterium | reverse complement strand
TATTCAAAGGCGCGCGGCGACAAGGCACGAAAAGCCATTGAAAAAGCCGAGGCCGACCTGGCCAGCGCGCGCTCCGAACTGGAAAAGGCCAGGCAGAACCTGGGGGCAACCGGTGACAAAAACCCGAAAATACGTGCCGCTATCGCCGCGCTGAAAAAGGCGCAGGTCGATCTTTCCCGCACGATTATCCGCGCGCCGTCCCACGGCGGTATTACCAACCTGAAAATCGACGTCGGCCACTTTGCCAGGGTCGGCGCGCCGTTGATGACGTTCATCGAGGTCAATGATGTCTGGATCAAGGCCAGCCTGCGTGAAAACAGTCTTGCCAATATCCATCCCGGTGACCAGGTCGATATCGCCCTGGATATTGCCCCGGGCCGTATATTTACCGGCAGGGTCAGCAGCGTGGGTTTTGCCGTCAGTTATGAAAAGGGTGGCAAGGTCGGCGACCTTCCGACAGTAGAGACCAAGACCGGCTGGCTGCGCCAGGCGCAGCGTTTTCCGGTCTATATCCGTTTCGATGATGACAGCAGCAAAGGCCTGCGTCGCTATGGTGGACAGGCGGATGTACAGTTCTACACCGGTAATCACTGGGTAATCAACTCGCTGGGCTGGCTATGGATACGTCTGCAGAGCTGGTTGTCCTATGTCTATTGATGTTGTTGAAATTGTCAATGAACTGAGCCGGGTTGATAAACGGCCACTGAGGCGCTTTCAGCGCAGGCGGCGGGTTGGTGAGCTTACCCGCGCACGCATTATTCGCTATGCCCTGGGTATTGCCCTGGCCATAGCGCTGGCCTACGGGGTTCGCTGGCCGCTGTCCTATCTGACTCCGCTGTTATGCGCGGTTATCCTTGCCAGACCGCTGCCGGTGCTGCCGCTGAAAGTCGGCTTCATCAATATGGTGGTAACACTGTTTGCCTTCCTCTTCGGCTTTTTCTTTACCCAGCTCCTGCTGCCGTTTCCACTGGTATACAGCCTGGCGCTGGCGGTGGTGCTGTTTCGGATCTATTACTACCTGAACCGCAATGGCTCTTTCTGGCTCACTATCATGTTGCTGCTGTCGGTGCTGATGATGCCGTTGCTCAGCAGTATTAATGAGGGTCTGGCTATTGGCGTGGTGGTCGGTTTCCTGGTTTCCAGCTGGTTGACGATTTTGATCCTCTGGCTGGTGCACTATATCGTGCCGGACCCGGAAGCAGTCAGCATGCCGCCGCGCAGGGTGTTGCAGAAGGCGTATTCCTTTCATGCCGCGCAGGCCGCGATGAAAAGCGCCATCGTGGTGACACCGCTGGCACTGCTGTTTATCGCCGGCAACTGGGTCAACCAGATACTGGTACTGATCTTCGCTGCTATTTTTACCCTGGTGCCCGACCTGGAGGAAGGACGTGATGCCGGAATCGCGTCGTTTATTTCCACCCTTATCGGCGGCCTGTTTGCCATGATACTGTATATATTGATGGTCGCGGTACCGGAGTTCTATTTTTATGTCCTGCTGATTTTTGCCGTCGGCATGATTTTCGGAACGATAATTTTTTCTGACAGTCCGGCCGCCATATATTATCCATCAGCCATGACCGGTATGATCGTACTGCTTAACAGCAGTATGGAACTCGGCTCCAGTTTCAGCGAAACCTTTTTTGTTCGCCTTGGCCTGATCCTGTTGGCAACGGTGTATGTGGTGTTTGCGCTTAAAATTCTGAATATTTTCTGGCCTGAAAAATACTATTCCCAGGGAACCTCTGATTAATTCAAAATTCCTGTCATTGCGAGCGAAGCGCGGCAATCTCGTGTAGTGGAATCAATCTGTTAGAGATTGCCGCATCGCTTCGCTCCTCGCAATGACGAATCAATCAGAGTTTCCCTGGACGGTCTGTCTTCAGATATATGCGCAGATGCTGACCGGTTTTGACCATGGTCAAGTCATCGCTTGTCTGAAAAAAGTAAAATGCCGGAAAATCCATGATTAATTAAATCCTGCCTCCGGCGGCAAGCTGAAACTGATCGATGCAGGAATAAAGGAGAGATAAATGGCTAATAAATACCTGGTCGTCGGTGGTGTTGCCGGGGGCGCCTCGACTGCGGCCCGTCTGCGTCGCCTGAGTGAAGACGATGAAATCATTATGTTTGAAAAAGGCCCGCATGTGTCTTTTTCAAACTGCAGCCTGCCGTATTATCTCAGCGGCACGGTTGCCCATGTCGATGACCTTGTGTTGATGAGTCCGGAGAAGTTCGACAGGCAGTACAATATCGATGCCCGGGTAAACAATGAGGTAATCGCAATCGACCGTGAGAAAAAGGAAGTCGAGGTGAAAAACCTGGAAACCGGCGAAAGCTACCGCGAGAATTACGACAAGCTGGTGCTTTCTCCCGGCGCCCTGCCCATCGTGCCACCGATACCGGGCATTGAAAAAGCCAATATCCATACCGTGCGCAACGTAGTGGACATCGACCGCCTGCAGAAAGATATTGAAAAAACCAGACCCTCTCGCATTACGGTCATCGGTGGCGGCTTTATCGGTATTGAGGTGGTCGAGAATCTGGTCGAGGCCGGGCATACGGTGTCACTGGTTGAGGCGGCGCCACAGGTGCTTGGCCAGTTCGATGTGGACATGGCGCAGATTCTGCACAAGGAACTGATTGATCACAATGTCGACCTGGTGGTGGCAGACAAGGTAACGGCCTTTGATACCGGCAAGGTCATACTTGAATCCGGCAGGGAAATAGAAACCGAAATCGTGGTTATGGGCATAGGCGTGACACCGGACAGCGCGCTGGCCAGATCTGCCGGACTGAAGATCGGCGATACCGGTGCTATCTGGGTCGATCATAATTACCGCACCAGTGATCCGGATATCTATGCCGTGGGGGATGCCATCCAGGTATACAACCCGATACTGCATGACTACTTTACCCTGGCGCTGGCCGGGCCGGCGCAACGACAGGCGCGCGCAGTCGCCAACCATATTCATAATATTCCGGTTAACTATCATGGTTATATCGGCTCATCGGTGGTGAAGGTATTTGATTACAATGCGGCTTCTACCGGTCTGAATGAACGCATATTGAACAAGACCGGCATCGAATACGACACGGTCAAGATCATACCCAAGGACAAGGTCGGGCTGATGCCCGATTCGGAAGAGCTGCATTTCAAGATACTTTTTGAAGTGCCTACCGGTCGTATTCTTGGTGCCCAGGCCATCGGTCGCGGCAACGTAGACAAGCGTATCGATGTGATCGCGACCTCGATCGCTGCCAAGGCGACGGTTGATCACCTGATGGATGTGGAGCTGTGCTACGCACCACCTTTCGGTACTGCCAAGGATGTGGTCAATATGGCCGGTTATGTGGCCTCCAATATCCTGCACGAAACCTTTAAGCAGGTGCAGATTACCGAGATACGAACGCTGGTTGAAAAGGGCGCGTTTATCCTCGATGTGCGTGAGCAGAATGAGTGGGATGCCGGCCATATCAGGACTGCAAAGCTTGTTCCCCTGTCTGAACTGCGCCAGCGCATCGATGAAATCCCCAGGGATGAACCGGTTTATATTCACTGCCGATCCGGTCAGCGTTCATATAATGCGGTTCTGGCCCTGCAGCACCGCGGCTACACCGAGGTATATAACGTGGCAGGCGGCTTTATCGGGCTTTGCTTCAATGAATATTTTCATGACAGGATGCTGGGGCGTGAGCCCATCGTTACCGAGTACGACTTCAAATAATGTCAGCCTGATGGCAACAGCTGGCAAGCAGTTTTCAGGCAGTCTGTTATATGTTTCTGGACGTTAAAACATATAATATGTGTTCATGCCTCGACTACTATTAATAACGCTGTTGCTGGCGGTTTCCGCCTGTTCCAGCAGCCCGCCGAAAAACATCGATAACAGCTGCGAGATCTTCCGCGAAAAGGACGACTGGTACGATGATGCCAAAGACAGCTTCAGGCGCTGGGGTGTGCCCATCCATGTACAGCTGGCCATTATCCACCAGGAATCGCGTTTCAAGCATGACGCGCAGACCGAAATGCAGTATTTTCTCTGGATTATCCCCATAGGACGCAAATCCTCGGCCTACGGCTATGCCCAGGTCAAGGACGAAACCTGGGACTGGTACATCAAGTCCACGCATAACTGGGGCGCCGACCGCGATGATTTTGCCGATGCGGTCGATTTTATCGGCTGGTACGGCAAGATGAGCTATGACAAGCTGAAAATCTCAAAATGGGACGCGCGAAACCAGTATCTTGCCTACCATGAAGGTCATGGCGGCTATAGGCGTCAGAGCTACAAAAACAAGCCCTGGCTGATAAAAGTGGCCGCAAAGGTGGATAAAAATGCCAGAAAGTACGCCGCCCAGCTGAAAACCTGCGAAGATGAATTGAATTCTGGCTGGTGGTTCTGGTAGGTTTTACCTGTTTGACCGGTAACTGTGTCATATACAGGAGTGAATACCGGGGCATATAATAGGGTGGTGAGTGCTAAACAGGCTGCAAGCGCAGCTGCCCGATTGTCTTACATTATCTGAAGGAACTGTTTTGAAGAAAAAAATCACCATATCACAGGCGTGGGAAGGCAACGCCGACTGTCTGCATTGTGCCATTCGCAGTTCAGCCCTGTTCAGTGGCCTGACTGCGGATGACTTCGAAAATCTGCATGAACCGGTCGGTCAGGTCACGCTGGCACCGGGCAGCGTCATTTACCGTGAAGGTGATAAAGGCAAATACCTTTTTACCGTTCGTAGCGGGCTGGTCAAGCTGGTACAGAACCTGCCCGATGGCAGTCAGCGCATCGTTCGCCTGGCGGCCACTACGGATGTTCTTGGCCTGGAAATCCTGGTCTCGGAAACTTACGCGCACGAAGCCATCGTGCTGCACGAAGCACAGCTGTGCCGTTATCCGCGAGATGAGGTCAATACACTCAGCCAGCATAACCCGGTCCTGCACAAGGATCTGATGGCCAGGTGGCAGCGGGCGCTTGACGAAGCCGACCTCTGGCTGACCCGGCTGACCACGGGGCCTGCAAAAAAACGCGTGGCCAACCTGCTGTTACGCCTGGCCGATCCTGAAACCAGTGAGTGCTATCTGTTTGGTCGTGAGGATGTCGGTTCTATCCTGAATATCACTATCGAGACCGCCAGCCGGATAATCGCCGAGTTCAAGCGCGAAGGGGTTATTGAAGACCTGCACCGCAAGCGTTTCAGGCTGAATATGCCCGCGCTGGAAGCGATTGCATCAGAGTAGTAAAGCCTGTCTGTGCTTTTTTCTGCCGGATGCCTGTGCATATTGACCCGTATCAATGCCTGAATATTAGCATTCGCTTATAATGGGTCTTTTTCTGACGGTGTGCGCGTATGAAATCTTCCCAACAGCAGAGCCTGTACTATCGCCTTGGCGGTGAGCCGGTATTACGCGAGTTCGTCGACCATCTGTATGATTTTATGGATAGCCTGCCGGAGGTGAAAACCATCCGGGCGATGCATGCCGAGGACCTGTCACATACGCGCGAGGCCGTGTTTATGTTCCTGAGCGGCATGCTCGGCGGCCCACCACTGTATGTTCAGCAATACGGGCCGCCGCGACTGCGACGTCAGCATCTGCGTTTCCCGATTGGCGACAGTGAGCGTGACCAGTGGTTGCTGTGCGCGCAAAAATCGGTTGACCGGCTGGTTGATTCAGGGAAGCTCAGCCAGGAGAATGCCGACGCGCTTATGGATGAATTAAGCGCCATGGCCAGTCACCTGCGAAACCAGGGTGATGCCGCAGCAGGCGGATGCTGGCATGGCGCTGCCCGTCACTGCCATGGAGTCACCGGCTGATCTTTCTGCGTGTTCCGGCAGATATAGTCGGGCCGGGCCTTGTTCAGTTCGCGCGACAAAATGTCGCGCCTGCCTAATTAGCCGGGCAAAAATATTAGCACTTGCTTATAATTTGCCTGATTTGAACTGGACCCGGTTAATATTATGAATGAACTGAGCCTTGTTGCAGCCTTTATGATCGGGCTGCTTGGTTCGACCCACTGCATTGGCATGTGCGGTGGTATTGTCGGCAGCCTGACCATGGGGCTGGGGCCGGCACAACGCCGCTCGTTTTTCAGCCTGCTGCCATACCTGCTGGTCTACAATTTTGGCCGTCTTTCCAGCTATGCGCTGGCCGGCTTTCTGCTGGGCTGGCTGACCCAAAGCCTGGGCGGTTTTTTCAGTATGGGAGGGTTCCCGCTGGGCGGCTTTATCGGCGGCCTGTTTATGCTGGCGCTGGGCGTGTATATCGCCGGCTGGTGGCAGTCACTGGCGGTGCTGGAAAAGGCCGGTGCCGTGTTCTGGCGAAAAATCGAACCCCTGGGCAGGCGCTTTCTGCCGGTAAGCAGCCTGCCACAGGCGCTGGGTCTGGGCCTGCTCTGGGGCTGGCTGCCCTGTGGCATGGTCTACAGCACTCTGGCCTGGGCATCGACCTCCGGCAGTGCGGTGCAGACCTCAGCGCTGATGCTGGCCTTTGGCCTGGGCACCTTGCCCATGTTATTACTGATGGGCACGCTGGCGCAGAAACTGCAGGCCTTCAGCCGAAATCCCTGGGTGCGTAATATCGCCGGGCTTATCCTTATCGGTTTCGGTGTTCTGATGCTGGTGAATGTGTTTGGCGGCGGGCATCAGCATGGCGGACATATGCAGCATATGATGCCGGGGCATGAGATGAATCATGAGGGGATGGATCATGGTGCCATGGGGCATGAGGATATGGATCATAGTGGGCATTAGATGTAGGTTTTTCTGTTGTTTTGATTTTTTCTATGGTGATAAGTTATTGGCTGGCCTTCTTTTGATCTTTTTGATGTTGAGTGTTCGGGTTTCGCCCTGACGGCGAGTTACTCTTTTGTCTACAGCAACAAAAGAGTAACCAGAAAAATGCCGCCGCTGCAGACTGCGCCCGCGCATAAGACGCGCGGGTTCCCGTTGTTTTGCTGGTCTTGCCAGGCCAACGCGCCTGAACTCACGCACAAAAAACGTGTGCGCTCAGACAGCAGGCGCTAAAGACAGGCCTGACAAGACCAGCAAAACAACGGCTTGTCCGAGGCGGGAGAAAAGCAAAAGCGGATGACTTATCAAGTTTTTGTAGGCCGGAATAAGCGATAGCGTTTCCGGCATGTTCGGCACGCCTGCAACGCTATCGCTTCGGCAATTGCTCCTGCATTGCCCTAATACCGTCCATTCATGGACATATATGCAGGCCTACGGGTACAGAGCTCTCAGCACTGGTTTTTGTTTTTCCGCTTTTAGTCCACCTCAGGCAAGCCGCTGAACCGGGCCTTTTTATTTTGCTGCCTTTAGCGCCTGCTGTCTGAGCGCCCGTGTTTTTCGGGCGTGAGTTCAGGCGCGTTGCAAAATCAAAAGGCCCGGTTCAGCGGGTACCCCCTTGCCGCTTTTGCAAGGGGGCGCAGCCTGCAGTG
>DRLE01000059.1 GCA_011051475.1 Gammaproteobacteria bacterium | reverse complement strand
CATTTTCCTCGACGGACATTTCCAGCAGTTCCTCGGCATCGTTCAGGGCCGAGTCCAGCTCTTCAATGGTTAAAACAATCTTTTCCAGGCGGGCGCGTTCCTGCCCCAGTTTCTGCGCGTTTTCCGCGTCATCCCAGACACCGGGCTGTTCCAGCTCGCGGTTTATTTCCTCGAGTTCTTCCTTGCGCGTATCGAAGTCAAAGATACCCCCTGAGCGAGTCGGTACGCTCCCGCAGGTCTTTGATCTGGTTGGTAATGGGGTTGATTTCAATCATTGTCTGGCATTCAGCTATTGGCGGTTTTTCTGCAAGCGGGAATGATACCGGAAAACGGGGGTTTATTCATGTTATCTTTTGGGTTCTGGGGTGACGTTCTGGCAAAACCTGATGTTCATTCCGGCTTCTGGCCTGTTCGCGGAATCGTCCGCTCCCGCAACCGCTGCTTTAAAAACTTACTGACTTCGGTTTTTTTGCCACATTATTGCGCAGGTAGACGGGCACGGCCTTTTCCGCACTGAGCAGCCGGCCAGCATTGATATCCGCCACCGCCAGTTTTGTCATGGCCCCGGCACTGGGCAGGCAGTCGGGTAGTAAAGTTGGCAGTTGGCAGTCGGCAGTCGGCAGTAAACGCTCTTTGTGGGTTTTCCAGCCGGTGCCGGCACCGGTCCAGTTGATCTGGCTGTCGGGCGCGGGGATATGCTCGGGTGGAACCACGATTTCCTCGCCATCCAGGCGCCATTCATTATTGTCCAGATGATAGGCCGCCCAGTAAACCTCATCCATGCGCGCGTCGATGGCAGCAAGGATATGCTCACTGCCGGTTTCCTCGTGTGCCACCTGGGCGATGGCTTTCAGGGTGGAAACCGGGATCACCGGCAGGTCGTGAGCGAAAGCCATGCCCTGGGCCACACCGGCGGCTATGCGCAGCCCCATAAAGGAACCCGGGCCGCAGCCAAAGGCAATCGCATCGAGCTGCGCCATACCCGTATCCGATTCACTCAACAGGTCTTCGACCATTTGCAGGATCAGGTGGCTGTGCTCGCGCGGCGCGATCTTGTATTGGCTGCGAACCTCGGCATCGATCAACAGAGCGGCGGAGCAGGCTTCGGTGGCGGTGTCGATGGCGAGGATTTTCATGGCGGGTAGTTTAGCGTAAAAGCTTTTGTTTTTTTCCACAGATGAACACAGATTTATTTCCTGTCATCCTGAGCGTAGCGTTAGCGTAGTCGAAGGATCTTGACAGCTGTACGCTCAGAGGCATCAGATTCTTCGACTTCGCTCAGAATGACAGCTAACACAAATCATATCTGTGTTCATCTGCGTTCATCTGTAGACAAAAAAACTACTGACAATGCTCAGTAAAAAACCGCTCCACCTGTTTGATATCCGTCGTTTGCGGCATGGGCGGCAGGCTGTTGAGGAAGATACGGCCGTAGGATTTCCGGGTCAGGCGCGGGTCGCCGAGCATGACTACGCCA
Organism: Gammaproteobacteria bacterium; assembly: GCA_011051475.1. Taxonomy (GTDB): domain Bacteria; phylum Pseudomonadota; class Gammaproteobacteria; order SZUA-229; family SZUA-229. Next base: position 5,146 of record DRLE01000059.1, on the reverse strand, counting down.
TAGTCGTTCATATCACGGATCAGGCGGCCGACGCCCTGCTTCAGGGTGATTACCGCCTGCGGCACCTGGAATTCCATAAACGGCTGGCCGCCTCGGCGTTTGATGGCGTCGATGCGCGCCTGCATCACCGGATCACCGGGCGAGGCAAAGGGCAGCTTGTCGATAATCACGCAGGACAGGTGCTGGCCGCGCACGTCGACGCCCTCCCAGAAGCTGGCGGTGCCCAGTAGTACCGCATTATCGGTGCTGCGAAACTTCTCCAGCAGCTGGTGTCTGGGCAGGTCGCCCTGCACCAGCAGTTCAAACGGCAGTCTGGTTTTGAGAAAATCTTTCGCCTGGTTCATGGCGTAATAACTGGTAAACAGCACAAAGGCACGGCCGCGGCTGGCCTGTAATACCGGCAGCGCTGCGCTCATCAGCGCCCTGCCAAATCCCGGATCGGAAGGCTCGGGCAGGTCTTCCGGCAGATACAGCAGGCTCTGCTTCTGGTAGTCGAAGGGGCTTTCCCAGACCCCGCTGCGATAATCCGTGAGGCCGATATTGCCGGCAAAATGGTCGAACTGGCGGTTGACCTGCAGGGTTGCCGAGGTAAACAGCCAGCTGGCGGAAAAACTATCGGTATGCTGCTGAAACAGGCTGGCAATATCGATCGGGGTGACATGCAGCATAAAGCTGCGGCTGTAGGTTTCATACCACAGCACCGCGGCCGATTCATCATCGCCACCCGTGCCGAATTTCTGCAAGCGCGGCAGCAGGGCCAGCGCGCGTTCGTAGCACTGCTCAAGGCCGCGACCACGTTCGGCGGCCGTTTCCAGCACGGCCACCAGGTCGCCCAGTTTTTCCAGCAGTTCGGTCAGGGCTTTTTTAATCGCCGGCTTGTTGCAGATCTTCACCCAGGCATCGCGCGCACCGGCATCGCCAAAGGCCAGGCGAAAATCCCGCGCCGCCTTTTCCACGGCATCACCGTATTCCTGGATCTCGCCCATATCGGGCGCGTCATTGATCTGCTCGGCAATACTGTCCTTGACCAGGGAAAGAATCTGCCGGCTGCTGATGACATCACCGAAAAACCGTGCCGCCACATCATAAAGCTGATGGGCCTCGTCGATAATAAAGGCATCGGCATTGGGCAGCAGCTCGGCAAAGCCCTCGTTTTTCAGGGTCATGTCCGCCAGCAGCAGGTGATGGTTGATCACCACCACGTCAGCAGACTGCGCCTGTTTGCGCGCCCTGACCACGTAACAGTCATCCCAGTGGTCACACTCCCCACCCAGGCAGTTGTCGGCCGTGGAAGTGACCATCGGCCAGACATAGGCGTCCTCGGCGATACTGCCAAGCTCGGAAATATCACCGCTTTGCGTCTGCTTCGACCATGCATCGATCTCACTCAGACAGGCGCGGGTTTCGCGGTTAACGAAGCCCAGATGCGGCGCCATCTGCAGACGGTGCAGGCAAAGATAGTTATTGCGTCCCTTGAGCAGGGCGGTGCGGGTCTGTATGGCAAGGGCCTTGATGACCCTGGGCAGGTCGGTATGAAACAGCTGATCCTGCAGGTGACGGGTACCGGTGGAAATAATCACCTTTTTGCCGAGCAGCAGCGCCGGCACCAGGTAGGCGAAGGTCTTGCCGATGCCGGTACCGGCCTCGGCGGCGAGCACACTGCCTTCTTCCAGCGTTTTTTCGATGGCATCGGCCAGCGCCAGCTGGTTTTCACGCACCTGGTAGCCGTCGATCTGTTCACAGAAAGGGCCGGTGGGGCCAAGATAATCGGAAGCCTGTGGCATTGAGCTAGAATGCCTGCAGGGCTTTTATCTGCATATCGGCCTCATCAAACAGGTTTTGATCCTGCAGCAGCTCGCTGGCGCTGCGTATAAAGGCCCAGTTCAGCATCTGCAGTTCGGGGCGGGTATAGGCCAGGCTGTTACTGCGCCTGGCCATTTCCACCGCGCGTTTTGGCCGGTCTGTCTGCAGGGCCAGCCAGCTCAGACGGCTCCAGGCCGGGGCATAATCGGGCCTGATGCGCAAGACGCGCTCGAGCTTGTCGGTGGCCAGTTCATAGTTCTGCAATTCGATCTGCGCATCGGCATCATCGAGTAAGACATTGATGGCCTCAAGCTGCGGGTCATTCTCCAGGCGCCAGGCATCGAATTTGTAATTGCCCGTGTCGATCAGCTGGTCAGGCTGCGGCGCCTGTCCGGTCGTGGTACAGCCACTGATAAAACCGGCAAAAACCAGCAACAACAGGAATCGTGATGAAAAAAAAGACAGGAACGGCATACTATTTAAATAAATTCAGGAACCAGTTTGACGAGCCACCACTGCAATCACTTTTCTGCCGCGGCGCGCTACCCTCGATAAACAGCAATTCTACCGCATTTTCACAACCCTGCCCGCTGAGCTTGCCGGTTTTCATATCGATCCAGGCTTTTTCCAGCCCCGGCATCGGCGGTAATGCATATGGCTGATAAGCGACCGAGCGGAACAGGCGCTGCCAGATTTTCATGGCGCCGGAGGAACCGGTCAGCGTGGTCGGCCGGCTGTCATCATAACCCACCCAGACCACGGCCAGGGCATCGCCGGAAAAACCGGCAAACCAGCTGTCTTTGAGATCGTCCGAAGTGCCGGTCTTGCCGGCAACCTGGAGCGGCAGGTTCTGAGCCAGGCGTTTCGCGGTGCCGTGTCTGGCGACATCAATCAGAGCGGAGTTCAGCACCACGACCGCCCTGCTGTTGACCCGGTTTTCCACATCCAGCGAGTAGCGTTCCAGCGGTTTCAGGTTTTTATCGAGCACGGCATGAACACTGCGCAAGGGGCTGTGAAAACCGTTGGCCGCCAGGGTCTGGTAAACCGAGGCGACCTCCATCGGTGACATATCGATAGCGCCAAGCGTCAGTGCCGGATACGGTGTCAATGGATAGGGATATGACAGGGCATGCAGTGTGTCGATGACCCTGTCGATACCCAGGTCCAGGCCGGTTCGCGCTGCCGGAATATTGTAGGATTTGAGCAGGGACTCATACAGCGTTACCTTGCCGTGAAACTGTTTATCATAGTTCTCCGGCTCCCAGACATCGCCTCCCGGGCGCGGGATACTCAGGGGCGAGTCATCCAGCAGGGTCGCCAGCGTGTACCTGTCCGGCTGCTCCAGGGCGGCAAGATAGACCACCGGTTTGATCAATGAGCCTATCTGTCGCTTGGCATTAAGCGCCCGGTTAAAACCCTTGTAGGAAGGCTGGCGATCACCGACCATAGCCAGCACATCACCACTGGTCGGTGATACCACCACGGCCGCTGTTTGCAGCTTGTTGTCTTTCGCCAGCGTGGGCATGACGGCCTTGACCGACTGTTCGAGTTTATGCTGTACAAAAGGGTCAAGCGTGGTAAACACGCGCAGACCCTCGGCACTGAGATCTTCACTCCTGTAATCGGCCTGCAGCTGTTCTTTTACCGCATCGATAAAGGCCGGGTAGACACCGGAGCGCCCCTGTTTGACGGTAAGCACCGGCCTGGCCATATTGACCTGCAACTGGCGCTCGGTAATGAGTCCGGTCTGTTGCATGGTTTTGAGCACAATATCACGGCGCTCCCTGGCGCGTTCAGGATGTCGTGCCGGGTTATACCAGGAGGCGCCCTTGACCATACCGATCAGTATTGCCATCTGATCGAGTGAAAGTTCGTTCAGGGGCTTGCCGAAATAAAACTCGCTGGCCAGACCGAAGCCGTGGATAGCACGCTTGCCCTGCTGGCCCAGATAGATTTCATTGATATAGGTTTCCAGTATCAGCCGCTTGTCATAATGCAACTCCAGCAGCAGTGACATAAAGGCTTCATTGATCTTGCGAACCAGCTTTTTCTCCTGGCTGAGAAACAGGTTCTTGACCAGTTGCTGGGTCAGTGTGCTACCGCCCTGCACCGCGCCGCCCGATGTCAGGTTAACCACCATGGCGCGCGCGATGGAGCGTGGATCGATACCGTGGTGTGAAAAGAAGCGCCGGTCCTCGATCAGAAGCAGCATCTTGATAAAAATATCCGGTACATCTTCGAGCTTCACCAGCACCCTGTCCTGGGAATGCGCCGGGAAAATACCGGTGAGATAACCGGCGTCAAAACGCACCAGATCCAGAGGCTGGCCATTAGCCAGATCAACAAGCCGGCTGACGCGGTCGTCCTCGATTTCCAGTCTGAAAAAACGCGAGCGCTCCTTGCCGTCCCAGAAAACAAAATCACGGGTTTTAATCTGGAAAACATTGCCAGCCTGCATGTACCGGGCCTGCGCATCAGGCAGCCTGTCGACAGCCTCGTAGTTAAGGTATTCCAGTTCAAAACCGAGTTGCTCGGTGGAAATCGCCTTGCCCCGGTACAGTTCCAGCGGACGGGCGTAGATATGCGCGGGCAGCTGCCAGATACGGCCTTCGAATCGCTGCGTAATGGTCCGGTCAAGAACAAAAAGATAGGCCAGAAAAGCCAGCAGCGCAATGCCAAGAATCAGCCACAGATGCCTTCTTATGAAGCCTGTTCCCCGGCCGCGCCTGCCTTTACTGTTACGAGTTTTTTTACGGCCCGTTTTTTTCTGTCGAGTCGATGGCTTTTTCGAGGCCCCGGTTTTTGACTTTTTCCTGGCGGCCTTCGTGGCAACTTTTGTAACTGCCTTTGTGGCAGACTTTTGCGCGCCCTTTTTTGTTGTTTTTTTAGCTGGCATTAACTATTACCGGGATATATCGGTATTTACAGACAGCCGCAGTCTGCGACCGGTTCACCGATAAAGGAATATTATAACGGAAATAAAAAAGCAGAATGCACTGCATTCTGCTTTCAAGGAGGCTGTTTGGCCTTGTTTACAGATCTGTAGGCCGGCATAAGGGACGTTGCCGGCTTCACGCCCGCAACGGCAAAGCCTTATACGGGCCTACATCGAGATTCATTGACGCTATTTTACTTCTCAACAAACATATCGTGCTGAAAGCGGGGCTTTAATCCAACCCGGGCATGGGACAATAAACAGCAGAATGCGGGAACATTCTGCTGTCTAAGGGAGACTGTTTGACCTTATTTACAGGTTGAAAGGAAACGCGCAGACTTGCCACTGCAGGGATCGGATTCAAACTGCGCCTTGCGTTTCTTTTCCTGTTCTGCACGTTTTTTCATG
>DRLE01000058.1 GCA_011051475.1 Gammaproteobacteria bacterium | reverse complement strand
GCCACTGCGGGCCTGCTGTCGTTGATAGGCGCGTATAACGCGCTGCCGGATCTGCTGGCTGGTTTCGCCGCGTTCTGCTGTCTGCGCCAGGGCCTGTTGCTCAATACGTGGCACTTCGATATGAATATCGATGCGATCAAGCAACGGTGCCGATATCCGGCTGCGGTGTTTCAGTTGCTGTTGCGGCGTACATCGGCACAGTTCACGACCGTCACAGCTGTAACCCTGGGGGCAGGGGTTCATGGCGGCAATCAGCTGGAAGCGGGCGGGAAATTCGGCCTGGCGCGCGGCGCGCGAGATACTGATGCGACCGGTTTCCAGCGGTTCGCGCAGCACATCCAGGGTGTGCCGGCTGAATTCGGTCAGCTCGTCGAGAAAAAGCACGCCGTGGTGGGCCAGCGAGATTTCACCGGGTGAGGGGCTTGAGCCGCCCCCCACCAGCGCCACGCCCGAGGCGGTGTGGTGCGGGCTGCGAAAAGGCCGGATTTTCCACTGCGACAGGCGAAAGCCCTGGTGGCTGATGGAACTGATGGCCGCGCTTTCCAGCGCCTGCCGGGTGTCCATCGGCGGCAGGATGCCGGGCAGACGACTGGCGAGCATGGATTTCCCGGTACCTGGCGGCCCGACCATCAGCAGATTGTGGCGCCCGGCGGCAGCCACTTCCAGGGCGCGGCGGGCGTGGTGCTGCCCACGGATATCGGCCATGTCCACCTGCATGGCGGGTTGTTCTGCAATGGCTGGTGTGGGCACCTGCGACAATGGCTCAAATCCCTGCAGATGCTGACAGACAGCGGTCAGATGGCTGGCGGCAAACACCTCCGCCCGTTCAATCAGGGCAGCCTGCTGCGCGCTGGCAGGGGGCATCACCAGTTTTTTGTTGGCTTTCTCTGCCGCCAGGGCCACAGGCAGGCTGCCGTTTACCTCGCGCAGCTGGCCGGACAGTGCCAGTTCGCCGTGGAACTCGTATTGTGCCAGCAGGGTTTTATCGATCTGGCCGGCGGCTGCCAGTATCCCCAGGGCAATGGGAAGGTCATAGCGCCCGCCGTCCTTGGGCAGGTCGGCGGGTGCGAGGTTGACGGTGATTTTCCGGGCAGGAAAGTCAAAACCGGCATTGAGTATGGCGGCGCGCACCCGGTCACGGCTTTCACGGACGGCTGCCTCCGGCAGGCCGACAATGGAAAAGGCGGGCAGGCCGTTGGACAGATGAACTTCCACCGTAACGGCGGCGGCTTCAATGCCATTAAGGGCGCGGGTGTATAAAGTGGCGAGTTGCATGGTGTCCCTTCCTTGAGATCATTGTAGGTTCCTTAAGAGCTGTTTTCTTTCAGCTTCTCCAGCTGTTTTTCCAGTTGTTCGAGTTTTTCGCGGGTGCGTTGCAGTACAGCCGTCTGCACATCGAATTCTTCACGGCTGACCAGGTTCATTTTACTGAAAGTACTTTGCAGCAGGCTGTGAATACTGGCTTCCAGCTCCTTTTTTATGCCGCCGGCATCTCCCGGCAACAGGGCGCTGATGCGGTCGCTAAGCTGCTTTGCGAGTTGTTCAATTGAATTATTCACCAGCGTAAGGTTTTCCCGGGCGGCCTTAAAAGAGGCATTTATTGTATAGCAATTAAAGCGGCTGCGCATGCACCAGAATGAATCCGGTCGCCACGGTGCGCACCGATTTGGTGCGTCAGGGGCTGTGTCAGGGAGGCGATCATTACGCAAAAGATGATATCTCGTTGATAATAATAGGTATTTTAAATCTGGCACGGTATCTGCTTTGTATCCGGCAGGTTTTTAATAAAACTGTCCCTTTTTTATTATTATTTGGAGTCTAGCTTGATGAAAAAATCAATTGTTCTGGCAACTGCGGTTGCTTCTGTACTGGTCAGTGGCGCAGCCTCTGCTGAATTAACAGCAAATGTTGGCGCGTTCTCAAACTATATTTTCCGTGGTACTACCTATTCCGGCGACAGTGCCGTTGTACAGGGTGGTATTGACTGGAATCACGACTCCGGCTTCTATGTAGGTACCTGGGTTTCTACCCTGGGTAAGGCCGGACTTGGCGGTAACGAAATCGATGTATATGCAGGCTTTTCAGGTGAAGCTGGAAAACTGGGTTACGATGTTGGTGCCCTGACTTATCAGTACACTTCAAGCCCCGAATTCAACTACACCGAGGTATATGTATCCGGTACTTTCAGCATTATTACACTGGGCCTGAACTACACGGCTGACGCTGCTTCCGGTAACAAGGATGCTGCTTTTGACACAGGCGATATCTACTTCTACGGTAGCGCTGATTTTGCTGCTGGACCGTTTGATACAAGCATCTATGCCGGTACCTACCAGTTTACCAACGACGGTAAATATGGTAATGGCGACATCAGCTACAGCCACGTTGGTGCCAGTTTCAGCAAGGACGGCTTCGCATTTGCCATTGACAAGAACGATGTTGCGTCTGACAACGGCGCTGTAGGCGGTCTGTCTCCTAATATGGATGCTGTGCGCTTCACTGTTAGCTACTCAAAAGATTTCCAGCTTTAAGAGATCAGAGCTTTAATTAAACCATTTAAGGTTTCGCCCACCCTTGATCATGAGGGTGGGCTCATTCCGAGGAGTGACAATTATGAAAATGATTACTGCAATCATTAAACCCTTCAAGCTCGACGATGTGCGTGAAGCGCTGTCCGAGATCGGTGTACAGGGTATTACGGTAACGGAAGTAAAGGGTTTTGGTCGTCAGAAAGGACACACCGAGCTGTACCGTGGCGCTGAGTATGTTGTTGATTTTCTGCCGAAAGTAAAAGTCGAAATCGCTGTTGGCGCTGATATCGCCGAAAAAGTGATCGATGCGATCCGTAATGCAGCGAATACCGGCAAGATTGGCGACGGCAAAATCTTCGTTTCAAACGTTGAAGAAGTTGTTCGTATTCGTACTGGCGAAACCGGCGCTGAAGCGCTTTGATCGCCCTTAACAGAATCTGGAGGACCACATTGTGGATCAAGTAACAGAACTCAGCTACGCGCTGGATACATTTTATTTCTTAATTATGGGGGCATTCGTGATGTGGATGGCCGCCGGTTTCGCCATGCTGGAAGCCGGCCTGGTGCGTTCCAAGAACACCGCGGAAATCCTGACCAAGAATATTGCCCTGTTTGCAGTGGCCTGTATTATGTACATGATCGTTGGTTACAACATCATGTATCCGGGTGATTCTGCTGTCAGTGCCTACTGGCCTGGTATTTCATTCTTCCTGGGTGGCGATAATGCCACGGCTGATGTACTGGCCGGTGGTGACGATGCGCCCTACTACTCAAACCTGTCTGATTTCTTCTTCCAGGTGGTATTCGTGGCAACAGCCATGTCCATCGTTTCCGGCGCCGTTGCCGAACGTATGAAGCTCTGGAGCTTCCTGGTGTTCTCTGTTGTCATGACCGGTTTCATCTACCCGCTGCAGGGTTACTGGAAATGGGGCGGTGGTTTCCTCGATGCTGCCGGCTTCAGTGATTTCGCCGGTTCCGGTGTTGTACACCTTTGCGGTGCGACCGCTGCGCTGGCCGGTGTGCTTCTGCTGGGCGCTCGCAAGGGCAAATACGGTCCTAACGGTGAAGTGCATCCGATTCCGGGCGCCAACCTGCCGCTGGCCACACTCGGTACCTTTATCCTGTGGCTGGGCTGGTTCGGTTTCAACGGTGGTTCAGAGCTGAAGGTTTCCAACGTTGAAGAAGCCAATGCCGTTGCCATGGTATTCGTCAATACCAATGCTGCTGCTGCCGGTGGTGTTGTAGCTGCACTGATCACTGCCCGCCTGCTGTTCGGCAAGGCTGACCTGACCATGGCGCTCAATGGCGCGCTGGCCGGCCTGGTGGCCATTACCGCCGAGCCGCTGACCCCGACACCTGGCGTTGCCACACTGATCGGCATGGCTGGTGGTGTACTGGTTGTCTTTGCCATCGTGTTTATGGACAAGATCAGAATCGATGATCCGGTTGGTGCGATTTCCGTTCATGGTGTGGTTGGTATGTGGGGCCTGCTGGCCGTGCCACTGACCAACGGTGATGCCTCTTTCGGTTCGCAGATCTACGGCCTGGTCGTAATCTTTGCCTGGACTTTCATTGCCAGCTTCATTGTCTGGTTCGCGCTCAAGGCCATTATGGGCATCCGCGTCTCTGAAGAAGAAGAGTACGAAGGTGTGGATATCGGCGAGTGCGGTATGGAAGCCTACCCCGAGTTTACCAACAAATAAAAAGACTCCTGTTGGTATTTGTGGGCCGCGCACCTCTGGTGCGTGGCCCCTTTTTTTGTCCGTGATATTTTCTTGGCCAGCTGAGCCAGAACCCTCCTGAATACGCTGAGCCGTCCATAATGCCTCCTCGGGGTGGAGACATAAAAATACCAACCGTCCCGAAGTTGTGGTAAAAAGACCTCCCAAACCATTCATAAGCAAACAATAATCAGAATGCAGGAGTCAAAATGAAACTTATCAAGGCTATTATCAAGCCCTTCAAGCTCGATGATGTGCGCGAGGCGCTGTCCGAAATCGGGGTGACGGGCATTACGGTATCCGAGGTCAAGGGCTTCGGGCGTCAGAAAGGGCACACGGAGCTGTATCGCGGCGCTGAGTATGTTGTTGATTTTCTTCCCAAAGTCAAGATTGAAGCCGTGGTAGATGATGAGGCTGTTGACAAGGTAATCGATGCGATCAGCAAGGCAGCCAGTACCGGCAAGATTGGCGATGGCAAGATCTTTGTACTCAATGTCGAGCAGGCGGTGCGCATCCGTACCGGCGAGACCGGAAGCGAAGCGCTGTAGTGCGGCGCACAGTGAATAACGAATAGTAATAGTGAACAGTGCGTTGGCGTTCTGCTTTGTGGTGCTCCGTCAAAGCGCTGTCAATGGTGATAAATAATGATAAAAATCAATAGATTGCTGACTGGATTAATGATATTGCTGCTGCCTGTTCTGGCACATGCGGATGGAATGGATACCGGGGATACGGCGTGGATACTGACTTCTACCGCGCTGGTACTGTTTATGACCCTGCCGGGTCTGGCGCTGTTCTATGGCGGTCTGGTGCGAGCGAAAAACGTGCTGTCGGTACTGGTGCAGTGCTTTGTCATTGCCTGCGTGGTAACGATTTTATGGGTGATGTTCGGTTACAGCGTGGCCTTTGGCGATGGCGGCAGTATGAATGCCTTCTGGGGCGGACTGGACAATGCCTTTCTCGCCAATGTGACGCGCGATTCCCTGAGTGGCACCCTGCCTGAGACCGTATTTGTTATGTTCCAGATGACCTTTGCCATTATCACCCCGGCACTGGTCGTCGGCGGTTTTGCCGAGCGCATGAAATTTTCTTCCATGCTGCTGTTCAGCGTACTCTGGACCAGCGTGGTCTATTTCCCGGTTTGTCACTGGGTCTGGGGTGGCGGCTGGCTGGCCGACAAGGGCCTGCTGGACTTTGCCGGTGGCACCGTGGTGCATATAACCGCCGGTGTTGCCGCCCTGGTATCGGCGATAGTGCTGGGTAACCGCAACGGTTTTTCCACTGCGCCAATGATGCCGCACAATATGACCATGACGGTGACCGGCGCGGGCATGCTCTGGGTCGGCTGGTTCGGCTTCAATGGCGGTAGCGCTCTGGCCGCGAACGGTGATGCCGGCATGGCCATGCTGGTTACCCACGTCAGCGCGGCCTGTGGCGCCTTTACCTGGGCGGTGCTGGAATGGATCAAGTACGGCAAGGCCAGTGCCCTGGGTACGGTTACCGGCATGGTGGCCGGCCTGGGTACGATTACTCCGGCATCGGGCTATGTGGGACCGATGGGTGCGCTGGTAATCGGTATCAGCGCCGGCATTATCTGTTTCTATGCCACGTCCTTTATCAAGCTGAAACTGAAAATCGATGATTCCCTGGACGTATTCCCTGTACATGGTGTCGGCGGCATACTCGGCACACTGCTGGCGGCGGTATTTGTTTCCGCCGGACTGGGTGGCGCCGGATTTGCCGAAGGCATGACCATGGGTTCTCAGATGGGTGTACAGCTGACCGGTGTGCTGGCCACAGCCATATACACCGGGGTCGCCAGTTATGTGATCCTGAAGCTGGTGGACATGGTGCTTGGCCTGCGTGTTACCGAAGAAGAGGAAACCGAGGGTCTGGATATCAACCAGCACGATGAACGTGGTTATATTCTGTGATTAATATAGATCGCTGCCCTGAAAACGGATGATCTGGCAGCGAAGAACGCAAAAGGAACCTTTGATTAATAACGATTTTGTCATCCTGAGCGCAGCGAAGCGAAGTCGAAGGATCTTTTACCACTGTGCGATCAATGAGTTACGGAGCACAAGATTTTTCGGTAACTGCTCCTGCGTTACCCTAATACCGTCCATCCATGGACATATCGACTTCGCTACGCTGCGCTCAAAATGACATTAATCAGAGGTTCCATAAGTATTATTTTTCTGTCATTGCGAGCGGCAGCGAAGCAATCTGGCCAGGATGGTCAATACCTGATCGCTTCGCTGCCGCTCGCAATAACATGAAAGAAAAGCTTTCTTCGCGCCTTTTGCGTTCTTCGCGGCAAAAAGGCTTTTACAGAATATAGGGGCCAGGGCCTGTTGATGTAGTGTTAACAGGCCCTAGTTCAGGCGATTAATAACCGTCTTGAAGGCATAGTCAAAGGCCGAGTGACCCATGATGGCCTTGCTCTTTTCGCTGGCCAGTTCCTCTTCAAATTCGTCAAAGGATTTTTCGACCACCAGCTCACCCTTGTGATTGACGAACATAAGATTGGCGTCTTCCACGATAATGACTGACAGTTTGCAACGCCGAGGTGGCTGGTCTTCGCCCATGTAAACCTGGAACCACATGCCCGGCATAACATTGGGCGGTATATCGGCCTTTTCCTCGGGCTCTTCCTCGATGACCGGAGGAGTTTCTTCCGGTGGTGATTCGGCGACCACCTGCCTGGCGGTGGCAACGTCTTCTTCCCTGAAATTGGCATCGGCAATCATATCTTCCACGGTGTCGCGGAAATCCTGCATCACCTGGCGCACGTCTTTTTTCGAACGGCTGACGCTGTTCAGGTATTCCTCGGTCTGCTCGAACAGTGCCTCCTTGTCGGCCTCGCGTTTGGCCAGCTGTTCCGGCGTGGAAATGGGCTGTACGCTGTCCACAATATTGTGCAGGGTCAGCACCATATTGACCCAGCCGTTGTTCTCCTTGCCATGTTGCAGGTAGTGGTTGAACATCAGGGTCGGCCAGCGCTTGAGAATAAGCGGGTGCACAGCCTCCGGCAGGGTCTTGCCGGATGTAACCTTGCGCAGGGCCTTGAGTACCGTGGCGCGCGCATGCTTGCGCAGCAGTTGTTGCTGCTCTTCTTCTTCCCTGGCGCGCGCGATGGCTTCCTGTTCTTCGATAATTTCATGCAGTTTGTCCAGAGCCGTCTGGAAGGTTTCTGTGGTCAGATCGAATTCGCCGAGAATACCGCTGACGATCTTGTCCAGATGGGTATACATTTCATCGGTATGGTCGGTAATGCCGACGCCGACCTCGGCAATGGTGTCCAGCAGAACGCGGGCGGGATGATCATCATAGATGAAAAATTCCTGGTCGGACATGGAGGCCTTGATAATCGGGATCTGCAGACGCAGCAGCAGGGTCTTGATGGTGTCGGAAATGTCCTCGTCTTCAATAATGGCATCAAAAATCAGCTCGATGAAATCGATGGTCTTTTCGGCGATCTGGTTGATGCGCTTGGTAACCGCGCCGCCGGAGGTTTTGGCGATTTCTTCCAGAACCGCTTTCTTGATGGCTTCGCTGTCGAATTCCGCCTGTTCAGGCTGGCTGAACTGCGGCATGCTCTGCACGCCGCTTAATGCCTGCAGGATTTCCTGGTGACCGAAATACTGCGGTGTGCTCGCAGGGAAAAACTCGCCGTAGGTTTCCGAGCTTTTGTCCCTGGCTTCGGGCGTGAAAGGCGCGCCGATGTAATTGCTCAGGACACGGCCAACCTGACCTGCCGGCAGACCCGCGGTGTAATGGTGATACTCGGTGGCATCACCGCCCTCGGCATCGGCGGGAGAGAACATGCTGTTGCTGCCCGCAGGCGCGCCGCCGCCCTGTTGGCCGGGCGCGCCTGCGAGCATACCACCGGGGGACATGCCGGGTGCACCGCCTGCTGCGTCGCCAGCGGCGGCGTTACCCGCCGCCCCTTCCGGTCCGCCGGCCGGGGGTGTGCCGGGTGCACCCTGGGTTGCATAATTTGCGCCGCGGTAACCGCCACCCGGGGGGGCTGTCATGGCAAAGCCGCTAATATTGGCGCCACCGGCCGGTCCGCTGCCGGGCGCGCCAGCACCTGCTGGTCCACCGGGTGCGCCGCCAGCCGGACCGCCGGCAGGGCCGCCGCCATAGTCGCCACCCTGGTAGCCGGCATCACCGCCTTCCTGCGCAGCATCGGGCGTTTCGGGAGCGGGTGTCGGGCGTGCGCGTGATGGACGTGATGCGGATTTTCCGGCCATGCTGAGCTTGATCTGCGGCAGGATATCGGCGTCTATCAGGCGGTTATTGATGGAGTCGTACAGGGCATCCAGCTTGTTGGCGACCTCGGCATCGAACATCTGGAAAAGCAGTTTTTTATTGGTTGTATCAAAATGGTCGGCCAGGGCGTCATCGAAGGCCTGGCAGAAATTGGTGGGTTTAAGGGCGTCTTCCTTGAATACCGTATCGGTCTTCAGGGCCAGGTGCTCAAAGCGCGCTTCCAGGTGGGAGAGCTGCTCTCGGTAACGGGCCGCGGCCCGCTCACCGATACCTTTCACCAGTACCAGGCCTTCCATTTCATCCGGATCGACCAGGCTGAGTTCTTCTTCCTCGATTTCTTTTTTCTGCTGTGCCATTTTTTCCTCGAAGTCCTTTTTAGGCACGAGGTAGTCCTTGATGCGGGCATTGAAGGTGTCGGCTATTTCGGATTTCAGGTTTCGCACCTGGTTCATCAACTCGAAATAGCGGGTCTGATCTTCGTTATTGTCAGCTTCGTCCGACAGGGTGAACAGCTTGTCCTGCGCTGAGTTCAGCAGTTTTGACATAAGGTCGGCGAGGCGGGTGCTGATATTGTTGCGGATATCGACGACCAGCTTGTCATACTGGCTTATTTTATCGTTGGTGTTTTCGTTCATTTTGCTCACAAAAGATTTGGTCTATCCATATGTTAAATGATTCTATCTGATATCAGCCGGATAGTAATCACGCAATAATATCTAGTATAGTCCTTAACCATGAAAAAACAGTAATTTAAGCAATGCTTTTAGATCAGGTATTACGCAATTATTTTGTCTGCGTTCGATTGCAACTGGCCGATATAGGGCTATGCTTTATGAATAAAAAGCGCACACAAATCCTGAAACATCCTCCGTACAGTTACCCGTTTGAGAAGCACAGTTTTATGAGTGAGGCAGTTACAGAAAAACCTGAAGTATTGGTCGTGGATGATTCAAAGGTGATCCGTCTGGCAGCCAGAAAAATGCTGGGTGGTGATTACACGGTGCACCTGGCCGAAGACGGCCTGGTTGGCTGGGAAATGTTGCAGAAGAACAGCAATATTTCCGTGGTGTTTACGGATTTGAGCATGCCCAACCTTAACGGTATGGAGTTGCTGGAAAACATCCGTAATTCCACCAGTGACCATATTGCCAATCTGCCGGTAATTATTCTGACCGGCTGTGAAGATACCGAGTCCGCCAAGCAGGCCGTTTTCGATGCGGGCGCTACCGACTTTGTTACCAAGCCGTTCGAATCGATTGACCTGCAGAGCCGGGCCAAGTCCTATGCGCGCCTCAGCCGCAAGGTTGTCGAGCTGGAAAAGAAGACCGGCTACGACAAGCTGACCGGTCTGTACAATGCCAACCTGCTGGAAGAGCACGGCCACAAGGCCTTTTCCTTTGCGGCCCGTCACAAGCTGGCAATCAGCATGGTGTATTTCGAGATAAAGGATTTCCAGAATATTTTTCTCAGCTATGGCAAGAAGGTCGCGCAGCAGGTCATTGTGACTGTCGGAAAAAGGTTGCAGGAAGTTATGCGTGAGGAAGACATCGCCGCGCGCGTTGCGGTTGCACGCTATGCCCTGGTCCTGCCGATGACCGACAAACAGAAAACCACCGTCGTTATTAACCGTGTCAGGGAAAGCATCAACAGGCTGATATTTGATACCGGCAAGGAAAGGCTGCGGGTGAATTTTGTAGCCGGCTTCTCATCGCCGCTACTGACCGACGAACTCACCTATGAGGATATGGAAAAGCAGGCCGACAATGCACTGCAGCGTGTGCTGGCCTCGGATGAGTCGATGGTTTGCTTCGATGACGAGATTATCGCCGAAGAGCCACCACTGGTAGTCACCGAGCAGGATATCGAACAGGCCTTTGCTCACATTCTGGCAGGTAATTTCTATCTTATACCGGAAGAACATCTGCCGACCGTGCTGGAGCGGCTTGCGCCCTTTATGCAGTATGTGGATAATCAGAAAGTATCCGGCGCCGCTTAAGCAACAGTAACAGGCGGCTGGCCGTCATCCCTCTCTTGCAACCACCGGCCTGAAAACATGACTGAACAGGTAAAGACCATTTCCGCGCGACAGGCCTGGGAAATTACGCTCTCCGATCCACGCGCCCTGCTGATCGATGTACGTTCAAGCATGGAGTACCTGTTTGTCGGCCATCCCAGAGGCGCCATTCATGTACCCTGGATCGACGAACCCGACTGGGTTATCAACCGGAACTTTGTTACCGATATTCGCAAGCTGGCTCTTGGCGGCCTGAAGGAAAGTGACGAGGATGTTCCCATTCTGCTGATCTGCCGTAGCGGCAATCGTTCCCTCGATGCCGGCAAGGTGCTGATCGAGGCCGGCCTGAAAAACGTATTCAATATCGAGCAGGGCTTTGAAGGGCCGCTGGATGAAAACCATCACCGCAGCACACTGGGTGGCTGGCGTTATGATGACCTGCCGTGGGAACAATGTTGAAAAGCAGTGAATAACGAATAGTGAATAGTGAATGGTGCGCTGGCCGCTGACGATTATGCTATCAGGAACGGATAATGGCTGAAGAAAAGACGGATGAGCAGTGGAAGGAAAAACTGACCGAGGACCAGTACCGCGTTGCGCGTTGTGGGGGTACCGAGGCGCCGTTCAGTGGTGAGTATTATGCCAATCACGAGGAGGGCGTCTATCACTGTGTGTGCTGTGGCCTGCCGCTTTTTTCCTCGCAGGAAAAATACGACTCGGGTTCCGGCTGGCCCAGTTACTGGAAGCCGATTGATGATTTGAAGCTGGAGGAGATCCGCGATACCAGTCACGGCATGATCCGGGTTGAAGTTCGCTGCCCGCAGTGCCATGCCCATCTTGGCCATGTTTTCGAAGACGGTCCGCCACCGACGGGTCTGCGTTACTGTATTAATTCCGTGTCGCTGGATTTTAAAAAGCAGGATTAGCCGCGAAGGACGCAAAGGCGACGTTGTTCGTCATTCGTTTTTAATCGGTGTAGGAGCGGAATTTCATTCCGCGAACAGCCGCGGGCACCGTGCCTGCTTCTTCGCGGAATTGTCCGCTCCTACAATTTTCAAAGAATGTGCACCTACGAATGACGAATAACGTCTGTTCCGCGTTTTTTGCGGACAAAGGCTTTTGCTTTTAACAGCAGCAACCGCCACCCGGCTTGACCGCCTCAATTGTCGCCGACAGCACATAGTCCTCCACACCGCGCCCCGGCGCCCAGTCCCTGATAAATTCCTTTGACTCATCCTTTGGGGCAATGGCGATCTGCTCGAAGCCGCAGTCTTCGAGTATGGCCTGCAGGTCGCCGATCAGGGAAGCGCCGGCCATGCAGCCGGAGTAAAGCGCCGGGTCGTTTTTCATGTCTTCGGGCAGTTCGGCGCTGGCGACCACGTCGGATATGGCCAGGCGGCCGCCGGGTTTGAGCACGCGAAAGGTCTCGCTGAATACCTGTCTTTTATCCGGCGACAGGTTGATCACGCAGTTGGAAATAATCACATCCACGGTATTGTCCGCCACCGGCAGGTGCTCGATTTCGCCCAGGCGAAACTCAACCTGGCGGTACTTGCCCCTGACGGCATTGGCGCGGGCCTTGGAAATCATGGTGGGCGTCATGTCCACGCCGATGACGCGGCCTTCTTCGCCGGTCTCGGCCGCAGCCAGAAAACAGTCAAAGCCGCCGCCACTGCCCAGATCGAGCACGGTCTCGCCGCGCCGGATACCGGCAATGGCGCGCGGGTTGCCGCAGCCCAGGCCCATATCGGCGCCGCCGGGCACCTTGTCGAGGTCATCTTCCGAATAACCCAGGCGGGTGGAGACCAGGGTATTGATAGCGGCATCATCGGATACGCCGCAGCAACTGGACTCGGCGCCGCAGCAGTCGCCGCTGTTGCTGGCCTCGGCAACCTGCGCATAATCTTCACGTACCTGCTGGCGAATTTCGTCGGCCTGTTTCTGGTCCATAATAACCTCGTTAAAAAACCGTATTTTTCAGATAGCGCCAGGCGACACAAGTTCCCCGGCAAGGCAGGTCATTCTACAATAAAAGCCGTGGCAAAAAAGTAAAAGCAGGACGTCTTTTGCGGTATGATAAAAGGTAGATGAGAGCATATCGATGACAGAACAGCTGACAGAAGAAGATCGACAGAAACTCGAGGACCGCCTGTTTGAGCTCCGGCAGGAGCACCGGGATCTTGACGATATAATCCGCCGCCTGACGGGACAGCCGGATGTCGAGGAGCTGCAGCTGAAGCGTTTCAAGAAGCGCAAACTCAAGCTCAAGGATATGATCACCAAACTGGAAAACGAGCTGATACCGGATATCCTGGCCTGAATGCGCGGCCTGCTATACGGATAACCAGACACGAGATACCTATGAATTTTTGTTCAAGCTGCGGTGAAAAAGTCAGCCTGATGATCCCCGAGGGTGACAACCGTCAGCGCTATGTCTGCCAGAGCTGCCAGACCATTCATTACGAAAACCCGAAAATCGTTACCGGATGTATTGCGCAGTGGCAGGACCGAATACTGCTGTGCAAGCGCGCCATCGAACCGCGCTACGGCCTGTGGACCCTGCCGGCCGGTTTTATGGAAAACGAGGAAACCAACCTCGAAGGCGCAGCGCGCGAAACCCGAGAAGAGGCCAATGCCGAGGTCGAAAACATGCAGCTGTTCTGCGTATTCAGCATTGCCCATATCAACCAGGTCTATACCATGTACCTCGGCGACCTGGTAGGCGGCGAAGCCAGCCCGGGCGAGGAAAGCCTGGATGTAGTGCTGCTGAAAGAAGAAGAGATTCCCTGGGACAATATTGCCTTTCATGTCATCACCGAAACCCTGAAGCGATACTATCAGGATCAGAAACGGGGTGAGTTTAAAACGCACTACGGGGATATCTTCAGGCAGGAGGATGGTTCGTATATTGTGAATTATTTTTAAAAAGCTGAACCGCAGAGGGTCGCTCCTACGCTTCCTGCGTTTGCGACATTTGTGCATCCATGCACATCACGCGGAGACGCAGAGTTTTTTTATTTTATTCTTCGTCATTGCGAGCGCAGCGAAGTAATCTGGCTATGGCGCATGCTGCACGAGATTGCTTCGCTACGCTCGCAATGACAGCCTGTAGGCCGGCATAAGGTACGTTGCCGGCTTTTTATCAACCATTCGCCGGCAACGCTATCGCTTATGCCGGCCTACGCGTCATACAGGCAAAGACATACAATCCTGAAAATAAAAAACTCTGCGCCTCTGCAGTTCAGCTTTTAAAAGATCATTCAGCCAGCGCCGCAACCACCGCCGTCCAGCCCCGTGCAATATTATCCAGGTTATAACCGCCACCACCCAGCGCCAGCACCCGACCACCACAATGCCGGTCGGCGATTTCACGCAGTCGTCTTGCAGCATGCGCATGCGATCTTTCTGAATATGCCAGGTCGGTGATCGGGTCGCCGTCGAGGCTGTCCACGCCGCATTGCAGAATAATAAATTCCGGCTGCTGTTTTTCAATAAAGGTTTCCAGGTGTGTCCACATTTTCAGGAACAAGGCGTCATCGGCGCGTGGCGGCATGGGAATGTTCAGCTTGGTGCCGGCCGCGTCTCCGCGACCGGTTTCCGTTATCTTTCCGGTGCCGGGATACAGATAGCGACCGTCCTCATGC
>DRLE01000057.1 GCA_011051475.1 Gammaproteobacteria bacterium | reverse complement strand
GCTGCTGATGCAGCTGCTGGTCATTGCCAGCAGCAACCATAACTGGATCAACCTGCTGACCATTGCCCTCTGCCTGTTCCTGCTGGATGACCGTATCGTGGCGAAAATACTGCCGCAACGGCTCAGATGCAGGGCACAAATACCTGACAGGCAGAAAGCTGGTTTTCTGCTGCCGATTTTTGCCGTGATCATTATCACGACCAGCCTGACGGTTTTTTACCAGATGGTCACACACCGGCCACTGCCTGACGCGGTTTTCCGGCCGACGGTACTGGTGCGTTCCTGGGGCATCGGTCATATCTTTCACGTATTCCCGACCATGCAGACCGAGCGCCAGGAGTTCCAGATAGAAGGTTCCTACGATGGCCGAACCTGGAAGGCCTACCCGTTCAAATACAAGCCCGGGCCGCTGGACAAGCGCCCCGAATTCATTATTCCGCACCAGCCACGACTGGACTGGATGATCTGGTTTGTGCCGCCGCAGATACCGGAGTTAACGGGCTGGTTTGAGCTGTTTCTTCAGCGCCTGCGACAGGGTTCGCCGCCGGTACTGGACCTGCTGGCCTATAACCCTTTTCCCGAGCGGCCGCCGCGTTATATCCGGGTGCAGGTTTTTCAGTATAAATTCACCACGGCAAAGGAAAGACGGCAGAGCGGCAACTGGTGGAAGTACCGTTATCTCGGGCAGTATCCCTATGTCAGACCGAGACGGCCCTGACCCGGCATACACCTGCGGGAGCCTGTTGCCGCAATACTAAAACGTGTATTGTGCGCCCAGAGTAAACAGCAGATCGGTTTCCAGCTGCGGACCATCCAGATTCTGGTAAACCGGCGCGCCGACTTCGGCGGCAAGACGCAGGGCATTCAGACCATGGGCGACGTAGTTAAGACCCAGCAGTGCATCCACGCGGGTACCGGCGCGAAGCTTCGGGTCCTGGGTTGGCACTACGGGTGGTTCGGGAAGGTTTTTATCACTGCCGTCAATATTGCCCCGGTCAAGTGCATTGAGTCGCGCCGACATACTGAAACTGTGATCGAGTTTTCGCGCCAGCCAGACTGAGGTATTCAGACGATCGCCCAGACGGTAGCCGTTGTCATTGGTTTCAAGGTAGTGCGTATACAGTCCCTGCACACCCAGGGACCAGTTATCATACTGCCGCGTCCAGGTCAGTCCGGGGATTAGTGCATGAGAACCACTGCCCGGCTGCATCGGATAAGGTAACTGTACTGCCTGGCCTGCAGATGCAGGAGTAACATCTTTTTCATCAATCGAACCGGTCGGGCCGCTGATGGCAAAGTTCAGCAACAGGCTGCTGTTACCGGTACTGTGTACTTGATACACCGCACCAACACTGATATCCCCCAGGCCGCTGGCCTCGGCGGTAAATTCGGTATTGTTCATATTTACGCGATGATCCATGGAAAGGCTTAGTACCGGCGTCATTACCGACAGGGTAAGCCGGTCAGTCGGTGCATACATAATACCCAGCATATGCATCTGCATATCCATGCTCAGCGGGCTGACCATATAGCCGGGCAGCGGCACCGGGACCCTGTCAGTACCAGCACGATTACCGTCCATGGTCATACTCATATACCGATATTCAATCATTATCTCGGAGCGGTTCATCACATGGTCGCCCATTACGCCAATGGGTGCATGTGCATCAGGCCGGGCATGGACATGCTCGGCCTGTATTAACGCGCTATTGAAAAAAAGTGTGATGCCGGACATCAGGGCAAGCAGGCGTGCGTCGGGCAAAGTGATTCTTTGAGTGTGAAATATAAACATAATGGCAAGAGGAGGATGAACGGGTTATTTCAGGTTGTTTTATTGTTTAACGGGATGTTTCTGCAGCTTGCGCTGAAGAGTGCGACGATGCATGCCCAGTGCACGGGCGGCGGCGGAGATATTGCCATTATGCTCCTGTAACACTTTCTGTATATGCTCCCATTCGAGCCGGCGAACCGACATGGGCTTTTCCGGCAGAGGCACCTGCGCATTGGCCGCATCACCCTTAAGGGCGGCGATAATCTGCTCGGGCTCGGCAGGCTTGGTTAAATACTGTACCGCACCCAGCTTGATGGCCTCGACCGCGGTGGCAATACTGGCAAAACCGGTCAGCACCAGCAGGTACATCTGCGGATATTTTTCCGCCAGCTGCCTGACCAGATCCAGACCCGACTCTTCACCGATACGAAGATCGATAATACCGTATGCCGGCTGGTGCTCGTCCGCCAGTGCCAGCGCGGCTTTACTGTCCAGCGCCTTGAACACCTCGAAACCCCGGCGCTGCATATTGCGCGCCAGTGCATTGCAAAAAGCCTGGTCATCATCAACGATCAGCAATCGGCTTTGTTGTTTTTCGTCATTCATATCAGGCTTCGCTTTTTTCTGTCAGCGGCAGCTGTATGCTGGTACACAGGCCGGCAATGCGACCACTTTCTTCATAATTATACAGCCTGACGCTGCCGCCGAAACGCTCGATCACGGCATGCGCCAGAAACAGCCCCAGACCCATGCCGTCCTGCTTGCCGCTGAAAGGCACCTTGCCAACATGGGTTTGTGCTTCCTCGTGCAGACCACTGCCGTAATCACGAATCTCCATACGCAGCCATTGCGCATCCCACTCGGCCATCCAGTCAATACGTGAATCGGTAGCCTCGGCGGCATTATCAAGAATATTGAACAGCGCCTGCGACAGGGTACGATCAACCAGCAGATGCGGCGCGGGCTCTACACCCTGCCAGTGAGTCCTGATCTCTATTTCGGTATTTGTCTGCTGCCACTGTGACAGCAGTTTGCCCAGATAATCATCCACCGCCTGCACGCCTCCGTCACTGACGGATATATTGCCGGCTGATATGGACAGCTCGGCCAGCGCCTCCTTGCAACGCCTGATCTGCTGTTGCAGCGTCAGGATGTTTTCCTTCGCTTCACTGTTATCCGCGGCACACTCGTACTGCAGTTCATCGGCTACCAGCGCCATGGTTCCCAGCGGTGTTCCCAGTTCATGTGCGGTGCTGGCTGCCAGCGTACCAATCGCCACCAGGCGCTCATTGCGCAGCGCATCCTCGCGCGCCCTGACCAGTACCTGCTCCTGCCGGCGCAGACTGTTTCCCATACCCACGACAAAATAGGCCACCATAACGGCGCTAACGACAAAGCCCAGCCACATGCCGAACACGTGCAGATTGAATGCGTCTGTATGACTGTGATGCGCCTCGGGCAGAGGCACGTAAAACCAGATAAGAGCACTGTAAACGGCAACAGTAATGGCGGCCAGCGTCCAGGTATATTTTGAGGACAGTACCGCGGCAGAGATCGTAATGGGAAGCAGGTATAGAAAACCAAAAGGATTGGTGGCACCGCCGGTAAAATACAGCAGCAGGCTCAGCACGGCGATATCAAACAGAAGGTGGTAAAAAAACTCCTGGCTGCTGACCTCATTACTGTCCGCCTGACGAGAACCCGTGCGCCAGCTTGCGTACAGGTTAAACACAACCGCTGCGGCAATCACCGCTCCAATACCGCTTAATGGCAGTTCAAGATGAAGAAAGTAACTGGCCACCAGCACGGCGCCAAGCTGTCCGGCGATTGCAAGCCAGCGCAATACAACCAGACGGTGCAGGTTGATTTTAATCGCGGGTAGAAATGCGTTGGCTTGCTGTTTCATGCAGACACCTTTGATCCGGGGTAATCGCATTTAAGGAACATCTGACTAATTATATGCTATCTTTGGCTTACAGACATGAGTGCAATCAAGGCGTGACTTTGAAAGCATGTCCAGACCTGGTGAAAAGTCACAACGCAGAGTGCGCTCATGTCTGTAAGCCCAAAAAAAATATAAACATGGGGGGCGCGGCCTGAAGCGCCCAGCGACTGCGTTATGTTTCCCAGTGTTTGCATTTTCTCGGAAGGGCCGGCCATTCACTGCGAAACATGCCTTGCGCTGAGCGCTTCAGGCCACGCAGATATAGCATAGAATTAGTCAGATGTTCCTTACACGAAGTTTGCAGCGATTACCATCACATACCCGGTGCAACATACCCTAGTTTGCTTTTGATGAAAGGTATTGCAGTACTTTTGCCTGCTCCTCCTCGGTCAGCGGCACCATGCCGCGCTGCTTCATGCGCTTCTGCATGGTTTTCATCACATACTGCCATTGCCTGGACGAGAGGGCACCGGGTTCCGGCAGTTGATGACACAGCATGCATCGCGCTTCAAACAGGATCTGGCCACTGTAAGCGTCGGTTTCCCTTGCTGCTTCCTGCGCCAGAACCGTGCCGGTCAATAATAAAAGGATAAAAACGCCGGCTGTTCTTCTCATGGCAGCTGCTCCAGTGTCGAGCGCAGCCTGGCACCATCCTTGTAATCTTCATTCATCTGCACGATACCGGCAGTATCAATAACCACTGTCGTACCCATGGAGGCGCGATAGGCATCAAACTGTTCCTGCCCGATGTCTACCAGCACATCCATGTCAGTGTAACCATTGGCTTCCTGGGCTGCCCGCGAATCCGTAATTGAACCGGTCACATAGTCCACCAGGAAAAACTGCACATTGGGGAACGCCGGCATAATATCGGCGCGCATATGACTGGCATGGGCATCACAGATAGGACACCACATATTAAAGTACAGCACCACGGCTTCGGCCGTGGCCAGCTCGGTATACAGCCCGCGGGAATTTCCCAGGGTATCGTACAGACTGAAATCCGGCGCCTGCTGCCCGACCTGTGTACCCGATGTGCCTTCTTCAACCGGCGGTCGCTTGTCATCACCCGAAGGCAGCAGATCATCCGTCATATCGCCACATGCCGACAGCAGCATGCCGATCAGCAGAAGCAGTGCATATCTGAACTTAATGGAAGACATGACTGACCTCCATGGTAACAATATCGGTCACCGGAAAATTCCTGCCGTGGCCACTGTAGGGGCTGGCATGGCTCCAGATCATCTTGAATATCCAGTCCTTGTCCATATTGGCATAGGCCAGCGTTGCCGAGACCGAGTTCTTTTCCATCTCGGTGCTGAAATCGGTACCACCGGCAACCTTGCCGGCATCCTCCTGCAGGTGCGCATAGGCCAGACTGAGTGTTACCGTCGCCATGTTTTCCAGCGATACGCCATAACCCAATGAAGCCGTTGCCTGGAAGCGGTCGCCAAGCTGCTTGCGATAGGGCTCGACATAATTCCCGTATTCACGGTTGACGTCACGCTCAAGATAACGGCCATAGCTCATCAGCAGGGTCGCGGTCCAGGGATAGATGGTTTTGTCCAGCAGCAGGTTGGCATCGAGGCGATAGAAGCCCCGGCCGGTAATATCGAAACTGTTTGCAACATTATCGTAGGGCGAAATCCCGGTCGGCACGGTAAGTGCCAGACCGTAATAGATTGCCGGCACCATATCCTGCCAGTTTCGCACTTTCCATACGCACTTGATATCGTCGAAGGCTTCATAGGTCAATCCCAGGGTCATATCACCCAGTCCGCGGGTGCTGGAAGACAGGCCGGTATACTGGTTACTGTTCCAGACATAGGGCATTACCACCGCAGCCTGCCAGCGGGAACCCAGGCGCATGGCATAACCCAGGCTGAGCCGGTACTGGTTAAGGTCGGTATCGGGCGGATCATCCCGGTAGATGCCGTCACTGTCCCAGAAACCGTTATAGTTTTCCATACTTACAGCCACATCCCACATTGACTGTGAAAACTTGGGCAGCACCAGTGATGTGGCCGAGCCGCCGCCGCAGCAGGAAGCCGCTGATGCCGGCTGTGAAAACAGCGCCAGTGATAAATAACAGATGGCCCCTGCGAAAGGAACCATCCTGTTTCTGAAAGTAAACATCTCAGCCTACATTCCGCCTGGCGTAATGGTGAATTTTCCGTTCAGACCGGTATCGGTACCATCGGAGGTTTTTCGTTCGCCGTTTACAGACAGTTCGACTTCTACTGTATTGGCAACACCACTGTTCAGGTTCAGATCAATGCTCCATGTGCCATCGGTATTGTCTGTTGCATTACCGACGGGCGTGCCATTGGCCGTTACCGCAACATTCACACTGCTCACCAGCAGCGGTGTTCCACCCATGCCAGACTGCAGCGTATTACCGACTATAACGGCAGGGAAGTCCATCATGGTTTCCTTGGCGGCAATAAACAGGGTCAGGGTATAAGGGCCGGTTCCTCTCAGGCCGTCTTTGAAGATATAGTAATTGCGCTTCTCATCCATGCCCATCATATCCTTGATGACATCTGTCTGGCCTTTGACTTTTACCTTGGGCGTATCGCCCATGGCCATCATGACCTGCGGATAGAAAGTCACCGACTCGCTCATGTCGGGCATGACCTTCAGCTCCCAGTAGCCCATGGACATACCGCCAGCCATGGTGGAAGGCATCAGGTAATAGACCGTGCAGTTATAATCACCCGCCGTTTGCGCGTTTTCCGTGCAGCCGGTGGTCGGCGCGCTGTGCTTCATACCGGAGGCCATATGCATCTTTGGCATCAGCTTCGGTGTCAAGCCACTGACTGCCGCACCACTGCCATCACTGATACGCAGGGTAAACATGGTTTTGCCTTCCATTGCCTTCATCGCGCCCGGGATATATTCCACCCTGTAGGACGCGCTCATTGCCACTTTGGCAAACACCGGCACGCCGATCTGATCACTGTCCAGCCCGTCCGTGCCTTTTTCATGGAAGCTCATCATGGCCCGGGTAAACCGGCTCTGGATATCTTCGGGCATTGTCATGCTGTTAACGGCGACGGCACCGGCGATACCCGTGCCATCGAGGTCGCCATCGGCAAGATCCTCGGCCAGCGCCCCGAGCAATGCAAACTGCTCTTCGGCATTCAGTCCCAGGTCAGCGGTAAGCTGGCTGAATGCGGCCGCACGCAGCCCTGCCAGTTTTTCGGTTTTACCGGCATCAGCAGAAGGCGCTGCGGCATCTTCCGGCCTGATGGCAGTGTCAATATCAAAACCAAAGGCGTTTTTAAACCGGGCTTTCGCCTCCGACAGACTCAGACCATGCTGCGCAACCAGCTGATGCACGATGGTTGAAGCCGGCGTCAGATGCACTGCAGTGCCCATTGATGAAGCCTCAAGCATGGCTGTCAGACTACCGGCATTCGTGCTCGCACCGCTGGCCTCGTCGGTGTACTGACCTCCGGTAGATTCAAATACCAGCAAGCCCTGCAATGCGCTGGCAGGAACATTAATGCTGTAAGAACCATCAGCCGCCGTGGTCACCGGTCCGGCAAGGGTGTTGCCATTACTGTCTTTTACCGTCAGAGCGGCGCCGGCTACCGGGGCCGCCACAACACTCCCTGTTATTGTCGTGACAGCGGCGCCACTGCTACTGCCACCGCTTCCGCAGGCGGACAGCAGGCCGGCCATAAAAACCATTACTAATAACTGTTGTATTCCTCGTACTGATATAAAGCGCATAAACATCTCTCGTCTGTAAAGTCATGATTGATATTGCGCAATATATTAGAGATGCGATACGACACTGGGAATGCGACATAGTGTCGCACTGTCACGCACCACTGAAACATCCTTCCGAAAAGGACAGGGTAAAGACGAGATACAACAGCGTGATCCGGATTAACCGGCCCTAGCGGAGTTCCGCCAGCACCTGCTCCATCATATGAATGGCCTGACCATGGTAGCCGCCGCCGAACATATTGAGGTGATTGATAATGTGATAGATATTATAGAAGGTTCTGCGCAGGGCAAAACCGTCCTCCAGCGGGTAGACGCTGTTATAGGCATCATAGAACCGGGGCGTAAAGCCACCGAACACATAGGTCATGGCGATATCGGCCTCACGGTCGCCATAATAAAAGGCCGGATCGAAAATAACCGGGGTACCGTCTTTCAGGCCGCCGACATTGCCACCCCAGAGATCGCCGTGCAGCATGGAGGCCAGCACGGTGCGCCCTGCAAACAGAACCGGCATGGCCGCCAGCAGCTGCTCGCCCAGTGACTGCAGCTCGCCACCATAACCGTTTTGTGCCGCCAGGCGTAACTGGTAACCCAGGCGGTGTTCACGCCAGAAATCCAGCCAGTCAGGCGTCCAGGGATTGGGCTGATGCGTGGAGCCGATGGTATTGTCGATTTCCCAACCGAAAGCACCGGCGGTGACATGATGCATGGCGGCAAGTTGTTCACCCAGCGTCTGCTGGTCAGCCGAGCCGGTCAGATCAAGATATTCCAGAACAATATAACTGCGCTCACCATCATCCCCGTAACAGACAGCCTGTGGCACCCTAATGGTATGGCTGCCGGCCAGCGCCAGCAGGCCGCGCGCCTCGGCCTCGAACATGGCCAGGCGACCGCTACGATTGGTTTTGACAAAATAACGTCGCTCACCGTCAGAAAGTACGCTGGCACTGTTAATACTGCCGCCACCGGCCACGCTTGCGCTTTTCACGGAAAAAGGCTGGCCGGTGACTTCACCGATATGTGATTCAATGCTTTGCCAGTGGCTCATAAGATTCCCGTTGTTATTCCTCTGAGTGACGCAATGACATGCTTTATCAGCATAATCCGCAGGTCCTACTTTAGCAAAACTTGTCGGCGGCATTTCAACAACGATTAAATGTTTGTTTTAATCCCTAAGTCGCTGTTATTTTGCTGTAAAAATGTCAGTTGTGCACAAGCTGATTATCGAACGCTAATATACGCCACCCGTTTTCTCCAACCGCGGCTTTATCAACAGTTAAAGCCTGTAAAAATAACGCTAAGTACCTGAATATACTAAAATAAAAATTTATGCTCATTTTTTGACCAAACTAACGAAAACGCTATTTTTATCGTAACAATTCGACCATATTTTTTTGTTTTCCACAAAGTTATCCACAGATTTTGTGAGTAACTCGGCTTTTATACGAATTTTTAGTAACTTAAAGCACGGAAGCTAGAATTTTCATGAAGACAGAGACCTAAATCGCAATCGCCAGCACTGTAACAGAAAGTACTTATACACACCCTGAAAATCATATTTTCACTGTCCGGTCAAGTCTGTTTTTCGCTCTATAATAATAGAGCCAACATTCGCAACCCTTTGTAATCAATAAACTTATTATTGTCATATTTTTTTAATATTTATTACAAAAAAAATACTGGTCAACTTTCCAGAATTCTGGTAACACAATTACCCACAGAGTTATCCACAGGATTAATCAGATACCTGGCTACTTATCCACAGGTTAAAAAGTCGCTATACAGGCACCCGTTGCCGGCAACACTGTTTTCGGTATAAAAACAGGCAAAAACCGGCTGCAATATACAGTAGAATCGAGCCTTTCCCGGCCGTAATCGCACAGCCTGACTTTCCAGGCGACAACCCAACCAGGAAAAACGGCAGCACTCAAACCGGCCCAAATCCCAGCAAGAACACATCATTAATGCCAAAGGACAGAATAATAAAAGTAGCCGTACCCTGCCCGCTGTACAGAACCTTTGACTACCGGCTGCCGGAAACCGTGTTCAACCAGGCCGTTGAAGCAGGAATGCGTGTGCGCGTTCCCTTTGGCCGCCAGAAGCTGATCGGCTTTATTCTGGAGGAACACCGGCAAAGTGAACTGCCCGAGGACAAACTGCGGGCGATTACCACAGTACTCGACCCGCAGAGCCTGATCAGTCATGAAATCATGGAGCTGGTTCGCTGGGCGGCCCGGTATTATGTTCACCCGCTGGGGGATGCGCTGCAAACCGCACTGCCGGTCTATCTACGCAGCAATGAGGATGCCTCTGCGCCGCAGATACGCAGCTGGCACCTGCCCGAACAGGCCGCTACTGCCGCCAGCATCGAAGAAACCCGGGATGATACACTGGAAAAAACCCTGGCCACCCTCAAACGCGCGCCCCGACAGGCCGAAGTATACCGCCTGCTGGCAAAGGCGCCTCATGGCCTCAATGAGCAGGCACTCAACGAACGATGTGATAACTGGCGGCCGGCTGTCAGGGCGCTATTGCAGAAAAAACTGATCACACAGCAGTACAGGCCCGTTGTACTGGAGCCGCTAACCGAAAAAAGCCAGCCGCCGCCATTGAATCCGGAACAAACCGATGCCATTGAAGCCATCGCCCGACAGCAGGACGAGCACGCCGTGCACGTCCTCAGCGGGATAACCGGCAGTGGCAAGACCGAGGTTTACCTGGCACTGTGTGAAAAAGTCCTGGCCCAGGGTCGACAGGTGCTGATACTGGTGCCGGAAATCGGGCTTACCCCGCAGCTGACACAACGCTTTCGCCAGCGGCTTGACGCCCCCCTGGTCGTGCTGCATTCGGGCATGAGTGATCGGGAACGCTATGCCGCCTGGCATGCGGCCGCCAGCGGCCAGGCACGTCTGCTTATCGGCACGCGCTCATCGATCTTCACACCCATGCCCGAACCCGGCCTGATTATTGTTGATGAGGAACATGACGGCAGCTACAAACAGCAGGACGGCTTTCGCTATAATGCCCGCGATCTGGCTATTGTACGCGCCCGCAACAATCAGATCCCGGTGCTGCTGGGCAGCGCCACGCCTTCACTGGAAACCCTTAACAATATTAATGAACAGCGCTATCAGGTGCATCATTTAAGGCAGCGCGCCAATAAAAAGCCTCTGCCGAAAATCCGCCTGCTGAACCTCTGCAGCCTGCAGCTGTATGAAGGCATGGCCTCCTCCCTGCTTGATCGCATCCGCATTCACCTTAAGCAGCAGGGCCAGGTACTGCTGTTTATCAACCGACGCGGCTTTTCACCGCTACTGATGTGCCATGACTGTGGCTGGAGCAGTCAGTGCCAGCGCTGCGACGCGCATATGACCTATCATAAACGTCATAATGAACTGCGTTGCCACCATTGCGGCGCGCAACGCCCGGCACCGCAGAACTGTGAAAA
This sequence comes from Gammaproteobacteria bacterium, assembly GCA_011051475.1. Taxonomy (GTDB): domain Bacteria; phylum Pseudomonadota; class Gammaproteobacteria; order SZUA-229; family SZUA-229. Next base: position 7,315 of record DRLE01000057.1, on the reverse strand, counting down.
CTGCGGCAGCGACAGTGTGCTGGCCATCGGCGCCGGCACCGAACGTATCGAGCAGTTCCTGCAGCAGTATTTTCCCGATACCCGGGTCAGCCGCATCGACCGTGACAGCACCCGCGCCAAAGGCAGCCTGCAGGAAAAACTGGAGCAGGCGCACAGTGGTGAAAGCGGCATTCTGGTCGGCACACAGATGCTGGCCAAGGGCCATGACTTTCCCAATCTGACCCTGGTCTGCATTCTCGATACCGACCAGGCCCTGTTCAGCGCCGACTTTCGCGCCGCCGAGCACCTCGCGCAGTTGATTACCCAGGTATCGGGGCGCGCCGGGCGCGCGGAAAAACCCGGTGAAGTCCTGATCCAGACCCACCATCCCGAGCACCCGCTGCTGCAACTGCTGCTGCACGAAGGCTACGAAGCCTTTGCCCGCGCCGCCCTGGAAGAAAGAAAGACCGCCGGTCTGCCGCCGGCGCGCCATCTTGCCCTGCTGCGTTGCGAGTCTGTCGACACGCAGGCGGCGCAGGCCTTTCTGCAACAGGTCGTTGACCTGGCCGAAACCATCGAGCACCCGGACATCGACCTGTTCGGTCCGCTGCCCGCCCCCATGGAACGCCGCGCCGGGCGTTACCGCTACCAGCTTATGCTGCAGTCCGACCAGCGCAAGAAACTGCACCCCTTCCTGAGCTGGCTGGCACCGCAGCTGCAGCAGATGAAAAGCGCGCGCAAGGTGAGATGGTCGCTGGATGTGGATCCTTATGACACTTTTTGACAAAAAAGCACTCACCACAGAGACACGGAGAACACAGAGTAAAACATTTTGTGTTTTGTCGGCATTGCATACACTGGCAACGCAAGCCCAAATCAAAGACTCTGTGTACTCTGTGTCTCTGTGGTTAAAAGCTTTTAATCCACCACCCACCACATTTCCAGTAAGCCACCATTTCCCGTATAATCGCACCCCCTGAAAACACACAACCGCCAGAATACATCCCTTGAAAGACACCATCGAATCCCTCCTGTCCCGGGCGCTTGAGCAGCTCATTACCGACGGCCTGATTGAAACCGCTGTGGCGCTGCAGATCACCCGTACCAAAGATGCCGCACACGGTGATTTCACCTGTAATGTTGCCATGATGCTGGCAAAACAGGCGGGCAGGCCGCCGCGTGAGGTGGCGCAGGCGATTGTCGACGTACTGCCGGAAGACGAAGGCATCGAAAAAGTGGATATTGCCGGCCCCGGTTTTATCAATTTCTTTCTCGCCCAGGAAAACACCCTGGCGATCATTAACGATATTCTCGAACAGGGCGAGCGCTTCGGCACCAGCCACACCGCCGCCGGCGAGAAGGTGCAGATCGAGTTTGTTTCCGCCAACCCCACCGGCCCGCTGCATGTCGGTCACGGCCGCGGCGCGGCCTACGGCGCCACCGTGGCCTCACTGATGCGCGCCGTCGGTTATGACGTGGACTGTGAATACTACGTCAATGATGCCGGCAGGCAGATGAACATTCTCGCCGCCAGTGTCTGGCTGCGCTATCTCGAACTCAATGGCATCGCGTTTGATTTTCCGGTCAATGCCTACAAGGGCGATTATATCTACGATATCGCCCGTGGCCTGCAAAACGAACACAAAGACACGCTGGTGTTCCCTGCCGACGAGGTCTTCAGCGACATTCCGGCCGACGAACCGCAGGGCGGTGACAAGGAAGCGCATATCGATGCCCTGATCGAGCGCAGCAAGGCACTGCTGGGCGAGAACAACTACCGCCTGGTTTTCAATGCAGCACTGCAGAGCATACTGGCCGATATCCGCCAGGATCTGGAAGAATTCGGCGTTATCTACGATAACTGGTATTCCGAACAGACCCTGGCCGACCGCGGCCTGATCAGCAAGGCCATCGAGCAGCTGCAGGCAGCCGGGCATGTGGTCGAGCGCAATGGCGCGCTGTGGTTTCTTTCCACGAAGTTCGGTGATGAAAAAGACCGCGTGGTGATTCGCGACAACGGCCAGGCGACTTATTTTGCTTCCGATATTGCCTATCACATGGACAAGTTCGAGCGTGGCTACCAGCGCCTGATCAATATCTGGGGCGCCGACCATCACGGTTATGTCGCCAGGGTGAAAGCCGCCATCGGCGCGCTGGGTGAAAACCCCGACAATCTCGATATCCTGCTGGTACAGTTCGCCAATCTGTACCGCGGCGGCGAGCGCGTGCAGATGTCCACCCGTTCGGGCTCCTTCGTGACCTTGCGCGAACTGCGCGAGGAAGTCGGCACCGATGCCGCACGCTTTTTCTACGTCATGCGCAAGTGCGAACAGCACATGGACTTCGATCTCGACCTGGCCAAATCGCAAAGCAATGACAACCCGGTGTATTACATCCAGTACGCGCATGCGCGCATCTGCAGCGTCATGCGCCAGCTCAATGAAAAGCAGCTGACACACAGCATTGAAAACGGCCGCGAACACCATGGCCTGCTCACTGAGAAACATGAAACCGAACTGATCAGCAAGCTTGATGCCTACAAAGATACCATGCACAAGGCGGCCTTCAACGCCGAACCGCACCTGCTGGTACATTACCTGCGCGAGCTGGCCAACCTGCTGCACACCTATTACAACGCGCACCAGTTTATTATCGACGATGCCAACCTGCGTGACGCCCGCCTGAACCTGATCAACGCTACCCGCCAGGTCTTGCACAACGGCCTGCTGCTGCTGGGCGTGAGCGCACCGGAAACCATGTAAGCATGCCCGCCGACTACAAATCACGCGCCCATCGCGGCAAGCAGAAAAAATCCCTGCCCGGTTATGTCTGGCTGCTGTCCGGCCTGGCCATCGGTCTGTTCGTGGCCTTTATCGTTTATCTGGACAAGCAGCCGGAAAACCCGACCGATTTCGGCACCGCCGTACAGAAGGAAATAACAAAACTTAAACAGCAGGCCCGGCAACAGACGGATTCGCAGGAAAAACAGAAACCGACCGAAGAACAAGCAGGCACGGAAGAGAAAAAGGAACCCAAGTTCAATTTCTATACCCTGCTGCCCGACCTTGAAGTGATTATTCCGGAAAGCGAAACCCGCCCCCCTAAAGTCAAAAACAAATCCTCTGCGCAAAGCAGCGGCGAGAAGAAAACAAACAAGCAGTATATTCTGCAGCTGGGCTCATTCCAGAACCTGTCCGATGCGGAAAAACTGAAAGCCTCGGTCGCCCTGCTGGGCATTGAAACCACGGTTGAACATGTGCGTCTGAAAAACCAGACCTGGCATCGCGTCAGAACCCGTCCCTACAGCAGCAGGAAACAGCTCTATCGCAACCAGAAACAGTTGCAGCAGAACAATATCAATGCCATAGCAATGGAATTAAAATAAGTCTCAATAGCATCCTGCACCCGGGTGACTTTCTCACTTCATATTTTCCTGACAGCCTGACATATATCCCTTTCGGTATAGTTGTTCTTATGCTATTATCCCCGCCTCTTTTCGTGACATAACAAGATTAATTCACGCACGAAAGATTATAAATACAGGCGAAGAGTGACCCCGTCCTGTTGTTTTAAATACGCGATTACGCGAAGAATTCGGAGAGAAAAATGGCTTTATTTGATGATGCCTGGATGAAAGGTTTCCAGGAAAAGTGGAACGCAGAACCTGAACTGGCCGGCGCTCTGGAAAAAATCGGTTTTAACTCTGTCATCGGCTACGGCTTCCCCGGTGATGATGCACCTACCGGCTTTATCAAGGTTGAAAACGGCCAGGTAACCGAAGCCGGCGCCTATGACGGCCGTGAGCTGAACTGGGACATGCGCGCCGAGCAGAAAAACTGGGAAAAATGGCTGAAGAAGGAAATGGGTATGACAGGCCTGGGTCTGGCCTTCACCACCGGTAAACTGAAATTCAAGACCGGTGATTTCAAGGCCATGATTTCCGACCCGCGCATGGCCGGTCCGTTTATCAAGAGCTTTGGCGCCATGGGTCGCGTAGAAGCTTAAACAAACCACCGTTCAAGCTCATAAAAAGGCCACCCTTTGCGGTGGCTTTTTTTATTGGGCCTACGGAAACAGTTCCGCTGCCTTAACTCTTTGCACAGTGGATTTTTTTATCGGGCCGCAAAGAACGCAAAAGGCGCGAAGTAAAAAACACAATTATTCTTTGCGCCCTTTGCGCAATTCGCGGCAGAAAAAATCAACCCGCATCTGGCAGCACCCACAGAAAACCCGGTTTATCTGAACTTTTTATCCGGCACCACCGGCTCATCCAGCAATGCCTGCACTTTTTGCTGCAACATTTTCGCATTGGCCTGTTCCGGCGGTACGGGTTTGTCCACAACCAGGGCCACGGCGGACTTGAAGCCCTTGTACAGGCGCAGAACAATATTCGCCCTGTGCCGGCTGAACGCACTGCCCCACAGCCCCTGCAGGGCCATGGGCACCACCGGCACCGGCCGTCGCCTGATAATGCGCTCGACGCCATCCCTGAAGGTACTCATCCTGCCATTCTTCGTTAAGCGGCCTTCCGGAAAGATACAGACCAGGTCGCCGTCGGCAAGCGCTGCATCGATATCATCAAAGGCCTTGTTCAAAAGCGCCTCATCCTCATACTTGCCGGCAATCGGAATCGTCCGCGCCGTTCTGAAAATAAAGTTGAGCACAGGCAGATTATATATTTTATAGTACATAACAAATCGCACCGGCCGGCGAATGCAGCCACCTATAATCATGGCATCGACATAACTGACATGGTTGCACACCAGCACCACCGCACCTTCATCGGGAATGTTTTCCAGTCCGCGTGTTTTTACCCGGTAGATAGTGTGTATCAGCAGCCACACCATAAAACGCATAAAGAACTCGGGCACCAGGGTGTAGATATACACCGCCACCACGGCATTGAAAATGGCCACCAGCAAAAACAGCTGGGCTATTGTCAGTCCGGAGGAAAGCGCTGCAATAGCTACAACCGCCGACAGCACCATTAACAGCGAATTGATAATATTATTGCCGGCAATAACCCGTGACAGATGATCGGGATCACTGCGCTCCTGCACCATGGCCATCAATGGCACGATATAGAGTCCGCCGAAAAAACCGATCAGCACAATATCGGCAATCAGGCGCCAGTGACCATCAGCAAGGAATGCCATCAGGCCGATAGCGCTGCCGGACAGAACCTCCGGTTGCGTAAAGTACAGATCAATGCCAAACAGGGTAAGACCGATAGAACCAAACGGCACCAGGCCGATTTCAACCTTGTCACCGGAGAGTCGATGACAGAGCAGGGAACCACTGCCGATGCCGATGGTAAACAGGGTCAGCAACAGGGTTACAACCTGCTCGTTGCCGCCCAGCGTGGTCTTGGTGTAATTGGGCAGCTGCACCAGGTAGGTGGCGCCGAGAAACCAGAACCAGGATATACCCAGCACGGAAAGAAACACAACGCGGTTGCTTTTAAGGAACGCCATATTGCGCCAGGTCTCACTGAAAAAGTTCCAGTTTATTTTCAGCTCCGGCGTCAGTGACGGCGTGCAGGGAATAAAACGGCTGGCGATATATCCTGCCAGGGCTACGACCACCACCGTTACGCCCACATACAGCGTACCCTGCTCACCGGCTATCATCACGCCACCGATGATTGTTCCCAGCAGGATGGCGACAAAGGTGCCCATCTGCACCAGCGCATTACCCTCGATCAGCTCGCTGACCTTCAGATGCTGCGGGATATAACTGTATTTTGCCGGCCCGAAAAAGGTCGACTGCGTGCCCATCAGAAACAGCAGGGCAATCAGAACAAAAATCTGACCTTCAACAAAGGCAAGGGCCGCCAGCAGCATAATAATCACTTCAATCAGCTTTATCGTTCTGATCGAGCGTGATTTCTCGTACTTGTCGATCCACTGCCCGGCGCTGGCGGAAAAAAGAAAGAAGGGCAGAATAAACAGGCCGGCGGCAATATTGATCAGTATATCGGCATCGGCCTTTACCAGCTCGGAACCCCTGAACACGATCAGGATGATCAGGGCGTTTTTAAACACGTTGTCGTTGAGCGCGCCGAGAAACTGGGTAATAAAAAACGGCAGAAAGCGCCGTTGCCTCAGCAGCTCGAACTGACCGGCTGTCTGTCTGTTATCCATAAATCAGGCCCTTTCTCCTGCCATTAGCCAGTGTATAAAAACAGTAGTCCGAATCTGTATGGTTGTCAGAACAATACATAATAAACGCAATTGGCAAATCAGTGGATTTTTCCCGCTACGCTGACTATTATTATCGTTATTAATCGTAACAACAATACAGCAGCATGTCCGAAAACAATCGCCAGTACCCGCGCCAGAACATCAAGGTGGAAGTAGAGCTCTGCTTCCTCGATGACTGCACTGAAAAAGCGGTAACCCGCGATATAAGCCGCGGCGGCGCCTTCCTTCTTCTGCAAAACCCGCAGAAGTTCCCTATGGGTGAAATGATCACCCTGAGCTACACCGACCCTCTCAACGACAATAACCCCACTACCAAGGACGCCATTGTCGTTCGTCATGCCGACGATGGCATTGCTGTCGCCTATATTGAAATGGAAGAGTTCTAGGGAAGTTCTCGATCCGGCTGCGCGCCTTTATCACACTTTACACAATCCAGTTCAAAACCAGTTTTCGATTCTCGCCCCTGTTCGCTGATCACCCACGGTCGATTCTGCCAGGGCGGGTCGTGGCGTACGTGCTGGTTATGACAACAGGCCAGTTCCGCTACCCAGTGATTTTCTTCATCCCGGTGAAAACCTGTAATTTCCTGCTTCATATGACGAACACCGGTTTTAATCCACAGGCCCAAGCAGATGCCCCAGCCACTGGGTCTCCGACTTGCTGTCCAGCGCCAGTTTTACCGTAATCGTCAAAGGCACCGAGAGCAGCATGCCCACCGGCCCAAGCACCCAGCCCCAGAATACCAGGGAAACAAAAACAACCAGTGTTGACAGCCCGAGCCCGCGCCCCATGTATTTCGGTTCAATAAAACTGCCGATCAATATGTTCGTTGCAAGATAAACAGCCGCAACCAGTATCGCCGATGGCATGCCCAGCTGCACCAGTGTCAGCATCACCGCCGGTACCGCGGCAATGATCGAACCGATATTGGGCACAAAGTTAAGCATAAAGGCAAGCACGCCCCAGAGCATGGGGTAATCCACGCCAATCAGCCACAGAGAGAAACCGATCACCAGGCCGGTTGCAACACTGATAAGCGTTTTAATGCTCATGTAATGTCGCAGCTTGTCGACAAACACCTGGGCAAAGGCAAGCTCATCAGCCACACGAGTATTATCGACCAGGCCACCATC
>DRLE01000056.1 GCA_011051475.1 Gammaproteobacteria bacterium | reverse complement strand
GCCTTTAGCGCCTGCTGTCTGAGCGCACACGCTTTTTGTGCGTGAGTTCAGGCGCGTTGCAAAATCAAAAGGCCCGGTTCAGCGGGTACCCCTTTGCGGCTTTTGCAAAGGGGCGCAGCCTGCAGTGGCGGCATTTTTCTGGTTACTCTTTTTTTGCTGTTGAAAAAAGAGTAACTCGCTGTCAAAGCGAAACTCGAATCTGCAGCATCAAAAAGATCAAAAGAAAGCCAGCCAATAACTCACCATCAGGGCAAACTCTGAACCATCAACACCAAAAAAACCTAAACCCACCCCCTCACCAACCCAATCCCGCTAACCACCACCAGCATCCCTCCAATAACCCGCTTGAACATAATATCATTGTGCAGGATATATTCATGCAGCCGCAGGCCGATAAAATGGCCGATGGCGGCAACCGGTAGCAACACCACCGCGGTTAGCGGATTGAGATCAACACTTAAAACGGCAAAGGTGCTCATCTTGATGGACACCAGGATAAACCAGAGCACAAACAGCGTATTACGTAATTGTTCTCGGGCAACATTTTTCGCATAAACCGCGACCATTAAGGGTGCACCGGTCAATGAGGTGCCCGCTATATAGCCTCCCAGTACCAGCAGGAAGCGATCGAGCAATGCACTGCCACCGTGTATCGATTTATTGAACAGCCACATAAAGGCATAGAAGAGCGTAATGCTGTAGATAAACAGCACGATCCATTGTGTCGGCAGGCTGATCAGGCCGAAAACACCGACGAGTGTGGGCGGGATTATATATAACAGTGAGTGCTTGAGATAAGCCCAGTCAACATTGTGCAGGCGCGTGCGCAGGGTGATACCGGAGAAGAACAGCAGGTGCCAGCCGATAATCGGCAGCCAGTACACCGGCTGGTCGTAGATAAACAGCATAAAGGGCAGACCGAGCGCGGCGCCGCCGAAACCCAGGCCACTGCGCACAAAACCGGCCCACATAAAGAGCAGGGCGGTGAAGGCGATTTGTAACAGGGAAAAATCAGGGAACATTTTATGTTCTATCAATTTAAAAAGCTTTAACCACAGAGGACACGGAGGTCACAGAGTTTTTATAGTTGTTTAGCTGTTCTGTAACTGCGAAAAACCGTATGTAACGACGATACAGACAAGTCCTGTAAGACATATTGCGTAAGACAGCTACAGGCTCTGTAGTTTGATTAAATTCGCACCTGAAGCAATAAAACAAAAATATATTTTCTCTGTGACCTCCGTGTCCTCTGTGGTGCAATCAATCGTTTTTATAGTTTTTCACCACGCGTTAACTTAAACACCACCGGGCTCAGTAAAAGCAGGGCAATAAGATTGGGCACCGCCATCAGCGCGTTGAGGGTATCGGCCAGCAGCCAGATGAAATCCAGGCTGGCCGTGGCGCCGATGGGCACCGCAATTATCCAGCAGATGCGAAACGGGGTGATGGCTTTTATGCCGAACAGATACTCGACACACTTCTCGCCGTAATAGCTCCAGCCGAGAATCGTGGTAAAGGCGAATACCGTCAGGCCAAGGGAGACGATATAGGAGCCGGCTCCGGGCAGGACGGCTTCAAAGGCGGCAGATGACAGGGCGGCACCGTTTTCACCACCGTGCCAGGCGCCGCTGGAGACAATCACCAGGCCGGTAATCGAACAGATAACCAGGGTATCGATAAAGGTGCCAAGCATGGCAATCTGTCCCTGCCTGACCGGGTTGTCGGTGGCCGCCGCAGCGTGTGCAATAGGGGCGCTGCCAAGGCCTGCCTCATTGGAGAAAATGCCCCGGGCGACGCCGAAACGGATAGCCGCCCAGACGGCGGCACCGGCAAAGCCACCGGTGGCGGCAACCGGGGTAAAGGCGTGGGTGAATATCAGCGCGAAGGCCGCCGGCAACTCGGCGGCATTAATCACCAGGATCAGCAGGCCGGCGCCGATATAGGCCAGCGCCATAAACGGCACCAGCTTGCCGGCCACGCTGGCAATACGCTGAATGCCGCCGATAAGAACCAGTGCTGCCAGTATGGCGATTGTCATGCCGGAGACCAGTGGTGTAATGGAAAATGTCTGTTGCAGCACATCGGCAATCGAGTTGGCCTGTATGGTATTGCCAATGCCGAAGCCTGCTATGGCGCCGAATATGGCAAAGGCCGTGCCCAGCCATTTCCAGCGTGAGGACAGGCCGTTCTTGATATAAAACATGGGGCCGCCAATGGTATTGCCCCTGGCATCACGCTCGCGGTAGTGAACGGCCAGCACGGCTTCGGCATATTTGGTGGCCATGCCGACCAGGGCCGTGCACCACATCCAGAACAGGGCGCCGGGGCCACCGAGAAAAATGGCGGTGGCCACCCCGGCGATATTACCGGTACCGATGGTTGCCGACAGCGAGGTCATCAGGGCATTGAATGGCGCGATATCACCGTTGCCGGTTTTTTCGCGGCCCTGCCAGAGCAGGCGGAAGCCGGGTATGATGCGACGCAGCGGCATCAATCGCAGCCCCAGCATCAGATAGATGCCCGTGCCCAGGATCAGCATCAGCATGATCGGTCCCCAGACAATGGCATTGAGGTTTTTTATCAGTTCGGTCAGTAGCTCTAGCATGGGCAATGGAGGAAGCGGACGACAAGCTTGTGAATAGTGAGGAGCCTCTGAATAACGCTGATTGTGTACAGCTTATATGAGAACCAGGCAAAGTTTGCAGCGAATAGCCGGCCCAAATAGACGGCTATGGGCAGGAACTTTAACACCGTTATCGCATAAGCTGTACATAATAAGCGATTTCACGCGTTTTTCAGAGGTTCCTTAACGTTTTATTGCAGGTTTTTATTGCAGCATTCTGTACAATCAGCATAGATTTCAGATTTGCCGGTTATAATGCCGGCGCCCGAGCTAAACATAATAACAATGGTACAACTATGGCATTAAGCGTTCTGTTTGGCTGGATAGCCTCTACCCTTTGTACACTGATCCTGGTGCCGCAAATTATCAAGGCACTGAAAACCCGTCATACCGATGATGTTTCCATGTTTATGCTGCTTCTGTCAGTGGCCGGCAATGGCTTCTGGGTCGCGCATGCCTCGCTTACCGGCAATACGCCGCTCATAGTCGGCGCCGGCCTGATTTGTGCGATGAGCGCGCTTCTGATCGTTCTGAAATATATGTACGATTCACGCTGAAGCCTCATGCCTGATGAAAGCCTTCAGAATCGACCTTCCTGAGAACACGGCCTCGGTTACACCACGCGTACTCAGCCAGAAAGTGCTGCAGGTGATGCAGTTGCTGAATATGTACCACGCGGAACTGGCCCGCGTTCTGGGATGGCAGTGTGCCGATATTGCCGCGCTCAGTAATGGCAGGCGCTGCCTGCAACCGGCAAGTTACGCCTGGGAGCAGGCGCTTCTGTTTATCCGTCTTTACAATCGCCTCTATGATCGTTTTCAGGGGGACAGTGTTGCCATGTACCACTGGATGCGTGCGCACAACCGGATGCTGGCGGGTATTCCGCACTTTCTGATTGTTGATAATGGCGCGTTGCAGGAGGTATATGACTGTCTCGGGACGGAAAATCCGCCCGAGCACTCGACAAAGTGTTAAGTTTTTTTACATAAATAGACCGTTTGTCGGAAAACCGACAGTATTGATCGTCATATTCTGACATTCTTGTTGAAAAAATGTCACGGAGGTATATAGTTTTAGTCAGTATTTAATACGGCAACGGCAGAAATAAAGCCATGGCCATATAAAACAAATACTTAAATAAATTCCCCAAATCCTCTCTAAAGGCTCTGTCCGCGGCTCCCTGTGTCAGCGACAGAACAAAATGCGCCTAAATTCGAAGTGAAAAATGCCATCCGGCATCTCTTAAAATGCATTAATCCGTTGTTTTATGTGATGTTATTTTAACCACTTTTTTAATTTGGGACGTACTATGGTGACCTCCGTTACACAAAAAATTAATACAAACAAGAAGACACCAAACTACGCCATCGTATTCAATGCGGTGTTTACCTGCGTCAATGATCATATGCTGACATTGATGAACCACATGCTCAGTACGGCTGACAAGAAGCTGTTTGACCTGGCTGAAAAAGCCGAAAATAATGAAGAACAGATGCGTTATATGGATTGTACGCGTATCTTCCAGACAGAAAAAAATGACATTAACCGCCTTTTCTTTATCAATCTGAATAATGCCCTGACATCCTCCCAGTCTGTTGAAACTGCCGATAGTGACGGTGAGCTCAGCCTGGTTGACCAGGATGAAATGGAAGAACTGGTGGCGATTACCACCATGCATGCCAAGGCCATGAATATCTACGGTGACGAGGTAAACCACCTCGAAGCCCGGCTGGAATACCTTGAGCTTCATTGCGACAACATGTTTGACAAGGAAGCCATCGATCCCAAACATATCTGTGAGGTTTTCCAGAAAACCATCGAGGATATCGATATGGATATCAAGGTCAAACTGATTTTCTACAAACTGTTTGACCAGGAAGTCTGTGCCAAGCTGGGCGTTATGTACAAGGCCATCAACCAGATTTTTATCGACAATGACATTATGCCGCAGATCCTGCTGAAAACCACCAAGCAGGAAGAAGTCGAGCACCTGGATGAAGATGAGGATATGTTCAGTGACGAGGTGGCAACGGTTTATACTCCGCAGACCGAGCATACGGCATCGACTTCTGCTTCTGCAACAAACGCAGCAGCCAGCGATCTGAGTGGTTCGGGTTTGACCGGCGCAGCCCCTGAGGGTGGCGGTGTCTCTGCCGCGCAGCAGACCATCAGTCGCATCGTCAACCAGTTCATGACAGGCCAGAAGAGCGCCAGTGCCAGTGCGGATGTGAATATACCGCAGTCACTTCTGCGCGTACCGACAAAGCAGGACCTGGACGGCAATAACTGCTACGACCGCAAGGAAGTGCTCAAGGCGTTGTCCTCCCTGCAGCGCAAGCTTTCCGAGCTTCAGCCTGAAACGGCCGAAGCTCCGCTCAGCAGTGAGCAGATCAAACAGGAAGTGCTTAACGATATCAGCCGTGAGCATGGCGGCATTGTCGACAAGCAGGTAAACCTGCTGGACGAACGCAGCATCGACTTCGTCGGCATGATGTTCGGCGCAATTGCAGACGACACGAATGTTTCCGAAATCATGACCAGCCTGATCTATCAGCTGCAGATTCCGGTGATGAAACTGGCCATGGCCGACGAATCACTGTTCGAGCATGAGGAACACCCGGCACGTATGACGCTGGACCTGCTTACCGAGGCAGGCAAGGGGATCAATACGAAAGAAGATCATCTTTATGACGAGCTGGAAAGTATCGTTGACAATGTGCTGGATGAATTTGACATCGATACCGAAACCTTCGAGAAAGCGGTCGATGAGCTGCAGGAAATCATTCACAAGGAAGAACTGCTGACCGCCGAAATCGAGAAAAAGGAACAGAAAAAAATCCTGCAGGCGCATGCAAAGGATATCGTGGTCAACCAGCTGAAAATGGTTACCTGCAACCGCAAGGTGCCGGGTGAGGTCAGGCCGCTGGTGCTCAAGCACTGGTCAACCCTGATGCTTAACCGCTATATCCGGCACGGTCGCAACAGCGAGGAATGGGTGCAGTCGGTGCTGCTGCTGAAACTGATGCTCAAGTGCATGCAACCGATTCGCTTCAGGTCGCAGTACCAGCTGGTCAAGAACAATCACCTGGCACTGGTAGAGGCTGTCAATGACGAGCTTTACCAGACCAGGCAGGACAAGGAATCCATTAACGACCAGGTTGCCAAGCTCAAGCAGCATTTTCTCCGCCTGCTCGATGAATACGGTTACAAGCTGGCGGATGAAAACAGCGAAGAGATTGAGGCAGAGGAGGCCATCGAAGACAGGGAAGAAAATACCGTGGTTGAGCTGGATGCCGTCAGAGAGCAGGTTAACAGCGCGAAGGAAAAAATCGCGAAACTCGGCGATGCGGCAAGACCCGGTGTATGGTATGAAATCTACAACGGTGAGGAGCGTGCCGTGCGTCGTCTTAAACTGTCCGTTATTCTGACCGATGCGGCAAAACTGATCTTTGTCGACCGCAAGGGCGTCAAGGTGATCGAGAAGGATGCCGAGGATTTCGCTGCCGAACTTGAAGACCAGCGTTCACGCATCCTTGCCGATCATTCAACCTTCGACAGTGCTCTCGGCAAGGTTATTACCGCACTGGCAGCCTGATAATCCTTTTTAATTGCCCGGCTCACAACACCTGTGGTCCGGGTCTTTTTGCTCACCCGGCTACATGGATGTCGCCGGTTTTTTTTGCCTGTTATTTTTGCTTGCTGAAATAGAGTTAACGGAAAAAACCGTGCCGGCAGAGGAAACAGCTTTGAGCGATAACCAGAGCCAGTACCTAAGGTACCTCTGATTAATTCGTCATTGCGAGGAGCGAAGCGTGCAATTACAGAAATTTTGCATTAATCAGAGGTTCCCTAATTTATCCGGACCCTGAACTTTAGTGAGATGGAAGGGTGATTGATGCCGTCACTGCCTCTGAAGCTCCCCCTGGGAGTGATGCGAATAAAATTGACAGGTGGCACGGTTGTATCATAGCCATTGGCATCGGTTGTTGGTGTTATAAAGGTGGCACCGCCATCATTGGAAAAATCAACGTCATCCGTGGTACTTCCCAGACTGCTAAAGGTAAAACTCAAACCGCTGCTGGTTGCACCGTCGATAAAGCTTACAGGATTGGCCGGGGAGCCGAAGTAGAATGTCGATCCTGTTGCAACCGGGTCGGCAACAACCAGGCTGTCGATATCCACATAACCAAAACCGGTATTACTGATATCAATGCTGTATTCCACGATGGCGCCGGGAATCGCCTTGGGGTTGGTGGCATTGACCGGATCGGACAATACCAGGCTGCTCTTGCTGACGTTCAGAGCCGGCGCTCCGACGACCATGGTGGTTTGTGCAGTGTGCGATATGGTGCCTTCGGTGCCTTCCATCGCCGTCACGCTTACATTCCAGCGCCCGTCAGGTGTTGCCGGCAGCGTATAGGCGTATTCATAGACAAGTGTTGCACCATCGAGTGTGGCGACCTGCGTCATGGCGGCATTGTTTACCTGAACCGTTGACAGTGAATCGGTGATAGTAATACTGGCGCCGTTGATATCCGCGTTGCCGAAGGGGTCGCTCACCGTGGCCCGGATGTAAACCGTGGAACCGGGTGTGTAGGAGGATAACTGGCCTGTGCCATTGTAGGCTGCAGAAAAAACCTGCAGGTTGTCGATATTGATTACCGTAGGCGTATTTATCTGTACCTGCGAAGGCGTTGCGGCTATCTGATGCACGCGAATCCTGCGATTGTTTCTGTTCGTGGTGTTGGTAATCCTGATGCGTACATAATCGCCGGGATTGAAGCCTGTGTCGGCTGCTATCGGAAAGCTGAAGGTATTTGTCTGGATACCAGCCGCGTTCCAGTTGAAAGTATCGGTGCCAAGCAGGGCACCGGTACCGCCATTGTAGAGATCAACCTGAACCGTACGTGCGCCGCCACGACTTCTTCTTTCAAGCGAGAGGAACACATTTACCGTGCTGCCACCGTTAATGCTGAACGGCTTCTGAAAAACAGGCGTCATATCATATTCCTGGAATCCGCCATTACCGTTGATATTGCCTGTTACGCTGTCGACTGCCGGCACGGTGCGGGTCAGATCACGTATACCGGCCGGGGCTGATGTGTCCTGCAGGTCGGCCAGATAGAGCTGTTTTGAGCCGTTGGCCGGAGGTGCAGGTGGATTCAGTATTACACTGAGGCTGGCGCTTTCCGACGTCACCAGAGAACCGGTATAGTTGGCTGTGTTGAAGCTGGCGGTAACCTGGGCGTTATTAACGGTGGTGATGTTTTCGGGCAGGGCTGCCCCGCCAGCGGTTATCGGTCCGATGACAACGGTTTGCGTCGCCCCGGGCGGGTAGCCTGTTTCCAGCGGGGAAAGATCATGCCCCTGATCATCGATAGCCGCGCCGGGGTTGATGGTGAAAGCCTCGGTACTCGGGTTGCTCACCGTGTAGCAATAATACACGTCCGTACCGGACGTTACGGTCAAGGTATCCAGCTTGTCGGAACAGCTGTTATTGGTGCTCACCCATTTATCAAAATTGACTCCTGCAAAAGAGGCGGTTATACATGCCTGGTTAAGCGTTCCCGTATCCTGGGTTGCAGAGTCAGAAATATAAAAGTTCCAGTTGCCGGTCGGGTTTTCACCATCGAAGGCCGACAGATCAAGTGGTGTCGGGTCATCAGACAGGTAACTTCCGCCTGCTACCGGCGGACACTCGTTTTCAATAGTAATGCCGGATGCGGCTTCATCATCAAAAGTGACATTGATATCGTTCTGGCCGCAACCATAGGGACCGGAGTCGGTAGGAGCGGTATCGCCGGCGTTTGTGCCGGGGCGCTCGAACATTTGAACGGTAGTTCCCTGGGGGCTGGTCACCTTGACGGTAAGATCGCCAATCCAGGTATGCGTGATATCGGTGCTGACATTCACATCAAAGGCTGTGGCGACATCCGCGAACTGAAACGCAATGGGAATATTGGTAATACTGCCATCGCTGATCGGCCAGCCTGCGCCACCATTATTATTACAGGCTGTCTCCGCGGCATGGCTATCGGGCGACATGCCCAGCGCCAAACCGAAGGATACGCACAGCGCCATCATGCCACGCAAAAAGCACTGGCCGGATTGTGAAAAAGTTTTTTTCATTGCGTTGATGTCACTTCCCTTAACTGGGCCGGTCTGCTGTTGAGTCAGCCCGGGACAGGGCAGACAGAACCTGCGTTAACATGTAATCGCTACTAGTGTAGTTAATATTAACCAAAGTGTATGATCTTCCCTGCTTTAATACCAGCGACGGGAAGCTGCTTATATTGATGCTCCGGCAGAATTCCATCTCGTCCAGCAGGCTTCTCTGGCAGGCGTCTGACAGTATATTATTCCTGAAAACCGCTACATCCAGACCCGTCTGGGCGGCGATATCGCACAGTACATCCAGATCCGAAGGGTTTCTGGCCTGCAGGTAGTAGGCCTGCTGAATGCCCAGCAGCATATCGGCCTCACGTTCCGGCGCCTGCATGCGGCAGGCGATAATCGCCCGGCAGGCAGGCCAGGTGGAACGACGGGGCTGGCACTGCGTCCAGAAATCAAGGTTAAACCGGGTACCGGGGATTTCCTTCTGTATGTTTCGCCAGGTATCCCGGATATTGATCTGCATTTCCTCCGGCATGGGCTGGTCGGTATCGGCGGCCAGTCCGCCCAGCAGGTAGTGAATGCGGACCTTGCCGGGAGCCTTGTCGGCCAGGGCAGCCTGTAACGCCTGCCATACCGGACGAAATCCCCAGCACCAGCTGCACATGGGGTCATGCGCATAATAAAGCGTTGCGGTATGCATTAACCGTAAATACAGAGATAGGCGCAGTCACTGTCGACCGACACTTCAAAGGCGCTGTTGGCCGGCACATCGAAGGACTCGCCGGCAGAAAAGGTGCGCCGCTGTGATTCACCCGGCAGCACAACCTGCATCTGTCCGCTGACCACTGTCATTTTTTCCTTCTCTGCGGTATTGAAGGTGTATTCACCGGCCGCCATAACACCGACGGTGGCGGCTTTGTCAGCATCGGAAAAAGCTATGGACTTTACCTTGCCATCAAAATATTCATTGGTTTTAAACATAGTCATATCTCTATCAGGGTTATTGTGCGGCTATTATAAGGTTTTTTTTAAACGCTGATTCAGGCATGTGAGCACCGACCGTAGAGGCTGTGAATATTGCAATTATCGCCAGTATATTATAGAATTCTAATATTCGTGATGACACTTTTAAGCCAGTTCAGGGAGCTATATTTATGAATACATACGACTGCCAGTTTCTTCAGAAAATGTTGAGTGAGGGCGGCCAGCTTATCGATGTGCGCTCGCCAATGGAGTTCAGTCGCGGTGCTTTGCAGGGCGCTATCAATATGCCGATAGAGCACTTTCAGCATCTGATGGACGGTATCGATAACAGCAAACCTGTGCTACTCTATTGCCGTACCGGCGCACGTTCAGGCATGGTTAAAAACTACCTCGATCAGCTGGGTTTTTCCCAGGTACATAATATTGGCGGTATTATGCAGTTTGCCGGTTGTTAAGCATAACCAACAGACACAGGAACCTTTTTATGGCATACCAGGTATCAGTAGAAAACATCAAGTGCGGCGGCTGCGCCGGCACCATCAAAAAACGTCTCAATGAACTTGACGCGGTCAATGACTGCGAAGTTGATATTGAAAACGGCATTGTCAGTATTGACGGCGATGAAAGCCATAAAGACGAGGTTGTCGCACTGCTGCTGAAACTGGGTTACCCCGAAAGCGGCACGGCCGAGGGTATAGCTGCGGCCAAGGCCAAGGCCAAATCCTTTGTCAGTTGCGCCGTTGGCAGAATGAATTCTTAAAACGAAGTTTTAAGGAACCTCTGATTAATGTCATTTTGAGCGGAACGAAGTGAAGTCGATATATCCATGGATGGACGGTATTAGGGTAATGCAGGAGCAGTTACCGAAAAATCTTATGCTCCGTAACTCATTGATCGCACAGTAGTAAAAGATCCTTCGACTTCGCTACGCTGCGCTCAGGATGACAAAATCTATTAATCAGAG
>DRLE01000055.1 GCA_011051475.1 Gammaproteobacteria bacterium | reverse complement strand
GCATTGGCCAGCCGCACATAAGCCTGCTATGGCTTTAAAGCGCCTGATTATGGCGTGATATGCTGCCTCGGATGTCCCGCTGGCAACTCAACCGTTGACAATATTGCAGTGTATCGGCACGGCATTATTCTGCCTGAAGTGCTCGACAAGGGTGTCGATATTACGCAGGTCCTTGTGCGTGAGTCCGGCAAATTCAAAACCGGCCCTGACCTGGCTGTCGGTATAATCACTTTGCTGCCAGCGCTTTTGCGCACTCAGCACCAGTATGGCCTGACGGCTGTCCAGTGGTGACATAATGACCAGCTTGAGGCTGTCATTGATCAGGCTGTACTTGCGCGGTATGAGGATGCAGCAGCCGTCACGACTGATATCGACCAGCGTGCAACCGGTACTGATCTTGCCGAACAACCAGCTTGAGAGCAGGTTGAAACGGTTGACCTGCAGGTTGCTATTGTCTGATCTATCGTAGATTTCATTTGCCGTAGTTTCGTTTGCAACGATTTCGCATGCTGTACCAGTCATAATGTCTGCCTCGTCTTTGACGGTAATATATATTGACGATGCAGAGCATGGCGCAATGAAATTGCAGGCTTGTGACGGGATTGTGAAGGTTTTATGACGGGGCAGTCGCCGCTTGAGGCTTGTCCGGTTTTCGGGGATTTCTTCTTCAAGGCTTTCTTCTTCAGGGTTTTCTCCTGCCTCTGCGGTTTTTCAGACAGTTTTTCAGCCTTGAGCATGATGGTTCCCTCATGGCTGACTTAGCGGTAGAATTCGCGCAATCAGTTAACCGGAGCATCCTATGGGCAGAGCCTACCAGAACCGCAAAGAATCCATGGCCAAGACCTCGGACATGAAAGCCAAGGTCTACAGCAAGTACGGGCGCGTTATCTACGTCTGCGCCAAGGAGGGCGGTACCGACCCGGAAGGCAATCTGACCCTGCGCGGCCTGATCGAGCGCGCCAAGAAAGACCAGGTGCCGGCGCATGTTATCGAGAAAGCCATTAACAAGGCCAAGGGCGGCGGTGGCGAGGACTTCTCGGTGGCGCGTTACGAGGGTTTCGGCCCCGGCGGCGCCATGGTGATCGTAGACTGCCTGACCGACAACCCCAACCGCACCTTCGGCGATGTGCGCCAGTGTTTTACCAAGACCAAGTGCAAGATCGGCACCGAGGGCAGCGTCAGCCACATGTTCGACCACAGCTGTATTTTCGCCTTTGCCGGCGATGACGAGGAAACCGTGCTCGACGCCCTGCTGATGGCGGACGTGGATGTTACCGATATTGAATGCGAGGACGGCAGGATTACCGTATTTGCGCCACATACCGAGTACGGCAAGGCCAAGAAAGCCATTACCGGGGCGCTTGGCGAGGTGGAATTCGACGTTGATGAAATCCAGTATATTCCCAAAGGCGGTACGCCCTTAAACGGTGATGACGTGGAAATGTTTGACAAATTCCTGGCTATGCTTAATGACCTGGATGATGTGCAGAATGTTTATCATGATGCGCAGTATTAAGACCTGAGCATCTGATTATTGTCATTCCAGGCGCAGCCGAGGAATCATATGCTGCGTAACTGTTGATGGCATTGTGCTGCAACATTTTCGACTGCGCTCAGATAACCATTTTACTAGCACCATTTCACCAGGGAACCTCTGATTAATGTCATTTTGAGCGGAACGAAGTGAAGCCGAAAAATCTTATGCTCCGTAACTCATTGATCGCACAGTAGTAAAAGATCCTTCGACTTCGCTACGCTGCGCTCAGGATGACAAAATCGTTATTAATCAGAGGTTCCCTGGCGCCATTTCACCAGCCCCACCATCAGCAGAAATCCGCCGATGGCCGACAGCGCAATCGCATTGGTTTTGAAGTCCGGCGGAAAGATCAGAAAACAGCCCTTGTCCTTGATCAGCATGGAATAGCTGGATACGCAGAAGGGAATCAGAAACAGGCGCAGGGTCTGCCAGCTTTTCAGTGAGTCGGGCCGGATCGGCCAGCCGCTGGTGCTCAGCACCAGCGCGATACCCACGATCAGAGAAATCCCCAGGGCCGTCAGCCACAGCGTCGGGTCCGGGTCAAAATACTGCAGGCTGATGACCATATACCATATCAGATAGCTCCAGAGCAGCAGCTTGCCTGCATGCAGCCTGCCCAGGTATGCAGCAATTTTCATCTCTACCAGTGCCCGGCGCTGGCCTTTTCCCAGTCGGCTTTCCATTCCTCGGGAACATTGTCGCAGCCGAGCAGACAACTGTGTTCGATGCTCGGATACAGTTCGGCATAGTTCCTTATTTTGGTGCCGTCGACGCGACGGTTGATATGGCTGGGCTGCAGTTCCTCCAGGTGTTTTAATCCGCAGGCGCCCAGCAGTTCGGTGAGGTGGAGAACGGTCGAGCAGTGGTAGTTGGCCACGCGCCGTGACTTGTCATCGATATCCAGGGCGCGGTAGCGCGAAGGGTCCTGGGTGGCGACACCGGTGGGGCATTTATCGCTGTTACAGCTTCTTGACTGCACGCAGCCCAGCGCCAGCATCATGCCACGGGCCGAGTTAATGGTGTCGGCGCCCAGCGCCATCATGCGCGCCATATGGAAGGCGGTCAGCACTTTGCCGGAGGCAATAATGCGTATGTCCTTGCGTTTGTTGATGCCGCGCAGGGCGCTGTGCACAAAGATCAGACCGTCACGCAGGGGTAGGCCGACCGAGTTGGTCAGCTCGATGGGGGCGGCGCCGGTGCCGCCTTCGCCGCCGTCAACGGTAATAAAGTCCGGGGCAATGCCGGTTTCCAGTATGGCCTTGCAGATGCCGAGAAACTCGCTGCGTTTGCCGACGCAGAGCTTGAAGCCCACCGGCTTGCCGCCGGAAAGTTCACGCAGCCGGGCGACGAATTCCAGCAGGCCGCGCGGTGTGTCAAAGGTGGCGTGGCCCGGCGGTGAAACCACGTCCTGTCCCATGGGCACGTGGCGAATCGCGGCGATTTCCTCGGTCAGCTTGGCTTTGGGCAGGATGCCGCCATGACCCGGCTTGGCGCCCTGAGACAGTTTGATTTCAATCATTTTGACGACATCAAGCTGCGCCTTTTCTGCAAAGAGTTTTTCATCGAAGCCGCCGTCTTTATTGCGGCAGCCGAAGTAACCGGTGCCGATCTGCCAGACAATGTCCGCGCCATGTTCAAGATGATAGGGGCTGAGGCCGCCTTCGCCGGTGTTATGGTAGAAGTCGCCGATGCTGGCGCCCTTGTTCAGGGCAAGGATGGCGTGTTTGCTCAGGGCGCCGTAACTCATGGCGGAAATATTCAGTGGCGAGGCCAGGTAGGGCTGGCTGCACTGCGGGCCGCCGAATTTTACACGCGGATGTTTGTCACTGAAACTGACCGGGTTGATGGAATGGTCCATCCATTCGTAACCCGCGCGGTAAACATCAAACTGGGTGCCAAAGGGACGGGTATCGCGGTCACCCTTGGCGCGCTGGTAGACCAGGGCGCGAAACTCGCGGTTGATCGGGCGGCCATTGGTATTGGATTCGACAAAATACTGCTGGATTTCCGGGCGTATGGCTTCGAAGATATAACGCAGCAGGCCGACGACCGGGTAAAGTCGCAGGATAGTGTGTTTTGTCTGTACCATGTGATGCAGGCCCAGCAGAATCAATGGACCGACGATGGCAAAGCCCCAGTAAAAATCGGGATCGAAATGGCCCAGTAAGAGCAGAAGTAATGAAAGAGCAACAGATATAAAGATAAAACCCTGGCGGACCGACATGCGTTACTCCATTTTTATTATGTGTTTGTGTAGTGACTGATGCAGGCAGGAATAGTTCTTGCCAGCCGGGAAAAGCAGCTCGGCAGAGTCCTGGTGTTAACCCGACCTTATGCCAGAATAAAATAACACAGCACCGAAATCACAAATGCGCCCATAAAGTTCAGCGCAATGCCTTCACTGGCCATGGCCCGGGTATTAAAGAAACCACTGCCGTAAACAATACTGTTAGGTGCAGTGGCGACCGGCATCATAAAGGCGCAGCTGGCGCTGATGGCCGCGGGCACCATCAGCAGTTTCGGTTCGATATGCGAGCCCATTGCGGTGGCTGCCAGTACCGGCATCAGCAATACCGTGCTGGCGGTATTGCTGGTGGTTTCGGTAAGAAAGGTAACGGCCAGGCAGATGGCGAATATCATCAGCCATACCGGCAGGGTGGACAGGCCTTCCAGGTTTTCGGCAATGGCGCCACTGAGGCCGGATACACCAAAGGCTTTTGCCAGGCAGATGCCACCGCCGAACAGCAGCAGTATGCCCCAGGGAATGGTGCTGGCGGTCTCCCAGTCCAGCAGTTTTTCGCCCGGTCTGTCGCGGCCGGCGGGCACCATAAACATCAGCACCACGGCAAGCAGGGCGACGGAGGCATCGTTGGCGCTGCTCAGCCCCAGCCATTCGCTCCAGCCGCCAAAGGGCTCCTTGCGCGTAATCCAGGCCAGCGCGGTCAGGCTGAATACGATCATTACCCGTTTTTCCATACTGCTCCAGCGGCCGACCTCGGGCATGGCGAAGCCGCCGCTGAAATCCAGCTTTCGCCCCAACCACAGCCAGGTCAGCGGAATCATCAGCACAACCACGGGCAGGCCCCAGCTCATCCATTCGACAAAGCCGACATTATGGTTGAACTGCTGCTCGTATACCTGCATAAACACCAGATTGGGCGGAGTGCCGATGGGTGTGCCGATGCCACCGATGCTGGCGGCGAAGGCAATGCCCAGCATTAGCGGTGTACGCAGGCGGACATCCTCGGATTCGGCGGCCACGGCCAGCGCTACCGGCAGCATCATCAGCGTGGTGGCGGTATTGGATATCCACATGCTCAGGCAGGCGGTGGTAACCATAAAGCCCAGCAGCAGCTGTTTGCTGCTGTGGTTGCCGAACAGGTTGACCATGTACAGCGCCAGTCGGCGATGCGCATTGCTGCGCTCCATGGCGCGTGACAGGATAAAGCCGCCGAGCAGCAGAAGGATGAGCGGGCTGCCGTAGGCCTGACCGATTTCATCCTTGCTGAGCACGCCGCTGAGCTGAAATACCGCCAGCGGCACCAGTGAGGTGACCGGTATGGGAACCGGCTCAAACACCCACCAGAGCACGCACAGCACCGTAACCGCCGCGGTCAGGGCCAGCGCGAAACCGCTGTCGCGCAGCAGGGCAAAGGCCAGCAGCGCCAGCAGAGGGCCTGCATACAGGCTAAGGGATCGAATCGTCAAGGGCTTAAAAGTTGTATGTTTAAGTTATATGTTTTTGTTATCCTAACTTAAGGAACCTCTGATTAATAACGATTTTGTCATCCCGAGCGCAGCGTAGCGAAGTCGAAGGATCTTTTACTGCTGTGCGATCAAGGAGTTACGGAGCATAAGATTTTTCGACTTCACTTCGTTTCGCTCAAAATGACATTAATCAGAAGTTCCTTAAAACATACAACTTACAACTTATGGAACCTCTGATTAATAACGATTTTGTTATCCTGAGCGCAGCGTAGCGAAGATCGAAGGATCTTTTACTGCTGTGCGATCAAGGAGTTACGGAGCATAAGATTTTTCGACTTCACTTCGTTTCGCTCAAAATGACATTAACCAGAGGTTCCTTAAAACATACAACTTACAACTTATGGAACCT
>DRLE01000054.1 GCA_011051475.1 Gammaproteobacteria bacterium | reverse complement strand
TGTAATCGGCGAACTTGGAGTTGACCTTGTCGTAGTAGTTGGTGAAACCACCCTTGATAAACTCGTTGTCGTTAATGCGGAAGGACAGCAGCACGGCCTTTTTCAGCCATTCATTGACCACCCACTGGCCATCGACCTTTTCCGCGACGCGGGCCTCGCCGGAGTCGAGCATGCCGACGGCTTCGGTTACGGCATCGGAAATATGGGTTTCAACATTACGCGGGGTAATGTCGGCGCGGCGTTCGAAGGCTTCTTCGATAATGTTTTTCAGTTCTGACATGGGAGTCTCCGGAATCTATTAAGTGCTAAGTTTTCAGTTTTAAGTAATCAGTTAAGGCTTTCGATATATTGCCTGATGCGTTTGGCGGCGGTGATGCATTCATCCAGGGGTGCGACCAGGGCCATGCGCACATGATTGCTGCCGGGGTTGATGCCGTCGCTTTCGCGCGACAGATAGCTGCCGGGCAGGACGGTAACATTCTGCTGCTCGAACAGTTCGCGCGCGAAGCGCTCGTCATCGACCGGCGTATTCAGCCAGATATAAAAGCCTGCATCGGGCAGTCGTACATCGATAACCGGTTTCAGAATATCGATAACGGCAATAAATTTCTGCGTGTACAGCTGACGGTTGTGCCGTACATGGGCCTCGTCGCGCCAGGCTTCGGCGCTGGCGACCTGGTGTACCGGCGGCATGGCACAGCCGTGATAGGTGCGATACAGCAGGTAGTCTTTTATCAGCTGCGCATCGCCGGCAACG
Source organism: Gammaproteobacteria bacterium (assembly GCA_011051475.1). GTDB lineage: Bacteria > Pseudomonadota > Gammaproteobacteria > SZUA-229 > SZUA-229. Next base: position 10,465 of record DRLE01000054.1, on the reverse strand, counting down.
AAGCCCGAACGCATGCCGGGCAGGTTGGAGCGTTTCGACAGGCTGTGAAAGACCATGCAGTTTTTGAATGTGGTATTGCCGCATGCCTGCGCCGCCTGCAGCAGGCCTGGTGGTGGCCGCTGTTCATCAAAATAGATCTCGGAGTAGCACTCGTCCGAGGCAATAATAAAATCGTGTTTTTCCGCCAGCTCGATCAGTTTGATCAGCTGCTGCTGGCTGATAACGCTGCCGGTCGGGTTACCGGGTGTGCAGATATAGATGATCTGGCAGCGCTGCCAGGTCTCTTCATCGATGGCATCGAAATCTGGCAGGTAGTTGTTGTCTTTAACCGTGTTGTAGAAACAGGGCTCGGCGCCGGAGAGAAAGGCCGCGCCCTCGTAGATCTGGTAAAACGGGTTGGGCATCAGTATCAAGGGGCCGCCCTTTGCCGTGTCGGCATTGCGGTCGATAAAACACTGGGCAAAGGAAAACAGCGCCTCGCGGGTACCCGTCACCGGCAGAATATGTGCCTCGGCATCAAGCGCGCCTGCGGGCAGGACAAAGCGCCGGCTCAGCCAGTCGGCAATGCTTGCGCGCAGTTCATCACTGCCTCGGGTCAGCGGGTAGCGGTTGATCTGCCCGAGATTGTCGCGGATGCAGTCGAGGACAAAGGCCGGGGCATCGTGTTTGGGTTCGCCAATCGACAGGGCAATATGGCCGTCCACGGCCGGCTGGCAGCCGTCTTTCAGGGCCCTGAGCTTTTCAAACGGGTAGGGCTGGAGCTTTTGCAGGTCGGGGTTCATGATGTCTGGTTATTTATTGGTGCCGCGTGTCGTCAGTTGTCCGGATGCGTGTTATGGTCGCCCGTTAGCACACGTGGCGGCACTTCTTCGGGCTTGTCGAATCCGGCAGGGGCGGTATTATAAGCGATTTACACGGTGGATTCAGGTGAATCCGCAGGAAGAAAGGGGAGAGAAGGCATGAGCCGGAAGCAAACACCCGTGGTTGGGTTTCACCACTGCAGCCTGATTGTGGCTGACACCGGCAGGGCGCTGGAATTTTACTGTGGCATTCTGGGGCTGGAGCTGGACGCCTCACGTCCGGAAATGGCCTATAAAGGTGCCTGGCTCAAGCTCGATGCCGCTGAGTCCGGAGGTGGTAGCACCTGTAGTGGTGGTCAGATTCACCTGCTGGAGCTGCCTAATCCGGATCCGGTGACAGGCCGGCCCGAACACGGTGGCCGTGACCGGCACCTGGCGCTTCGGGTATCCGATCTGGATACACTGGTGTCACGCCTGGAGCAGGCCTCCATTCCCTATACCCTGAGTCGGTCGGGCAGGGCGGCGCTGTTCTGCCGCGATTACGATGCCAATGCCATAGAACTGATCGGGCCACAGGCCTGACGGCCTTAAAGAAAACCGTTTTCTCTTCGCCAGGTGCGGTAGGCCTTTTCATCGAGCATGGCCTGCAGGCCACTGTCATAATCAAAACGGCTGAACATCTGCTCCAGAATCCAGTTCAGGTAGGAATGACGCATGCTGTCGCCGCTGTCACGAATCGAGCCGGCGATCTGGTGAAACTGCTGCTGGGTCTCGAACTGTTTTTTTGCCCTGGCAGCACGTTCGTACAGAGCCTGCTTCTGTTCCGGCCTGGACGCTGCGCGTCCGCTCAGCGGGCCGAAAGGCAGTATTCTGGCGCTTTTTTGGCGCAAGCGTTCGTCCTGTCCGGCATGTTTCTGCAGGCCGGCCTCTGTCTCCGGTTTTTCTGGCTGCGGGTACAACCCGGTCTGTATCAGCATGGTAACAACCTCCGCCTGCGTTGTATGCCAGCTGGCATGCAGGCTTTTTATTCGTGTGCTTATCCTGCATGAGTCAGGCAGGGGCGTGAATGCTGTATGGCGACAATGGCTTGACTAAATACGCCAAATATTGATGCTGCTTACAGGTTGTTGATTTTTAAATTAATTTAGGAAAATGCAGGCATAAAAAAGCCCCGGAACTGGCCGGGGCTTTTTTGTTGAGGCTGGCTGAAAGGGTATTAGCTGCGTCTGTGGCGTCCCACTGCCAGCAGGCCGAAGAGGCCGGATGCAAACAGCCAGGCTGCGGCAGGAACAGGTACCGCGGTCAGTTTGAAGTTATCGATACCACCGATCAGGTAGCCTTCGCCTGAAAGACGGATTTCGGTGGTGTACACATTCGACATCGTTGTTGCCCAGGGTTGGGAGGGGTTGGCGCCCAGGCTGATACTCTGACTGTCGGGTAGCCAGCCGTTTGCCATGGCCTCGGCATCCGTCCAGGAGGTATCAAAGGTAACGTCGAAAGTATTCCAGTTGTTATCAAAGACATCGGTCAGTGAATAGGCCCAGCCGTTCTGAGTCGCATCCTGGTAGCGAAAGCGCAGCCAGGCGTTATCGAATGCGCCGGCACCATCAAAGCCTTCCGAGAGAAAGGCCAGGTCAATGCTGACATTCCATACGCCACCACCAAAATCACCGGTGACGTCCGCCAGCTGGGTGCTGGCGCCAATATCAAAGGTATTATAGGCATTTCCGTAGGTCTGCAGGTAGGCATCGCCTATGCTGCCTTCATGGGGCTGTATTGAAAGATTGCTGGCTGTGGTATTGGTGTTCCAGCCTGCCGTGTCATTCAGCGTATTCCAGCCTTCCATGTACCCGGAAACGGGTGCGGAAAAAGCGGCTGAAGAAGCGAGAGATAAAGATAATGCGATTGCAAGTGTTTGTTTATTCATAACATTTTCCTTGTGTTTTAATTTGCTTAGTTTTGGAGCATTTAAGCGTATGACATTCCGTTGTGACAGGTTTGTCGCCATACCGGGATCTGACCAGATAGTCAGATTATCAAGTATATGAAAAATATCTCGATTAACAAGAAATCGGGGGGTGAAGGGATGTGCATTTCCGACGAATGGTCGGGGCGAGGATGCGCCCGTCTGCTGCCGGGCGTTGTGTATTGGCCATTCTTCCAGAAACAGGCGAGATGGCGCAACTGAGCGGTTACGCATCGAAACCTATATCAGTGGTATCAGCCCGAGAATAACGGCGACAAAGATTGACATATAGATAACAAAAAACGTCAGTTTTTTTGTATCCTGTTTAAGCTGTTTATTGCTGTTCATTGGTTTATTGCTCCCTGTTTTTTCTCATTTGTGCCCGGCAGCCACCGGACGATCCCCTGATGGCGATACTGTTGTAATCACAGCATTTTCCATAGGGGATGAATAGAATACGCCTGTCAGAAGGAAAAAGTAAGATCATATTTTCGACAGTATTTGTAGGATTTTTCCTACAACGGCATGACAAAATCGCTATTAATCAGAGGTTTCTTAGGTTTCTGTCATTGGTCAGGGTAGGGGTGCGCCTGGACCGGGTACCGTGCTACCAGACCAGGTCGTCCGGTATCGGGTACTGTGCATATTCGTCATCAACGGCCGTCTCTTCTTTCTCCAGTTCGACAAGACGTTTCGCATTGCGCTGGCGAATTTTCTCTGCCACGGCCTGCGGGATAATTTCATAGCGCCCCTCGATGCGGGCAATGCCAAGTTTTCCCTGGATAATGCCCTGTTTCATCTCATCATTGACATAGATATGGCGGACCTTTTTATTGTGCTCGAAATGATAGGCGATTTCACAGCTTTCGTCCCGGGCCAGGCAGTTATCCCTGATCAGCTGGTTGATTTCAATGGAAATGGCTTTCTGACGGGCCTGCTCTTCTTTTTTGCGGTTCAGTTCGCGGTCGCGTTTTGCCTTCTCCTCGGCGGCTCGCTGTATCTTTAACTGCGCTTCATCAACGGTTCTGGCGTTTTTCGCTTTTTTCGGCTGCTGTTTGTTTTTGCGGCGCTTGTCCTGCTGTGCTTTCTGCACCTGCTTTTTTGTGACCAGGCCGGCTTTCAGCAACTGGTCGGCAAGAGGGTTTCCCATCGGTTATTCTCGTGGTGGTTCGGCCATGACAGGGCCATATAATCAAACGCTGATTATATCATGTCAGGCGGACTGTCATCTAAGTCGGGCGTTTTCGCAATGCAGGGCAAAGTGGTGTTTATTGTTAACAGGTAGCCTATGATGGTCGACAATACACCAATAGATCGAGCCGCCTTCGTGCAATATAGGGGCTAGGGAACCTCTGAATAACTCTGAATGAAGCAGATTGTGTACAGGTCATGTGAGAACAAGGCAAAGTTCACAGCGAATAGCTGGCTATTTGCAAGAACTTTAACGCCGTTATCGCATGACCTGTACATAATATGCGATTTCACGAGTTTTTCAGAGGTTCCCTAGTAACTGCACGATACCGGAACGATAACATCATTGAGGTCGGTCAGGTTTTCACCCACCGCCTCCATACCTGCAACGGGCTCTTCATTGCCGCATAACCACGACACCGGGCTGGCAGGGCTGCCGCTAACCACGGCCGGCCTCAGCGAAAGGATCTTTCCCTGCAGCGCCTTGTTGGCCTTGTTGCCAAAGGTAATATGAATCGCACCGTCTTTAATCTCGACCCGGGTAAATTTGTTGCCAATCATCTGTTCCGGCTCAGGAAGGCCTGCGGCCGCATTATCGGCGGGAAACGACAGGTGCTGGCGATAGTATTCGGTAATGTCTTCTCGAAGTGGTTCGGCCATGTGCAGTGTGGAGGCGACTTCGGCTCGCAGGCGTTTGTTCAGAGTGGAGGGAATGGCAACCATAGCGAGTATGGCGATAACAGCAACAACAATCATCAGCTCCAGCAGGGTGAATCCCCGGCTATGAGCTGATTGATGTATAGGTCTGGATAAGAGCATTGTGTAACCTGTCAGGCTGTTTCCTGTTTCAGGAATATAGCATGCCTGCAGATTAAACGAGTGCCAGAGCAGGTATTTGGTACCGGAGGCCGGACTTGAACCGGCACGCTATTGCTAGCATCGGATTTTGAATCCGACGTGTCTACCAATTCCACCACTCCGGCATGGGGTGATTTCTGTGCAGGCGCATTGTATCGGAAAAAGTCTGCAGTTTACAGTCGGCAGTTGGCCGTAAAAGCGTGAATCTTCAGAAAAGTCTTCAGGGCAAAACCTTTTTAAAAGGCTTTACCGTGACTTGCTCATATACGCCGGCAGCCACGTAGGGGTCCGCATCCGCCCAGACTCGGGCATCGCCCAGGCTGTCGAACTCGGCAACCACCAGGCTGCCGCTGAAACCGGCTTCGCCCGGGTCTTCGGCATCGACGGCCGGGTGGGGACCGGCAAGCAGCAGGCGGCCTTCATCTTTCAGGGCATTGAGGCGCTCCAGATGCGCGGGGCGGGCGGCCAGGCGGTCCTGCAGGCTGCCTGCTTTGTCTTCGGCAATAATTGCGTAATACATCAGGCCTTACCCCCGGCGCTGTCGCCATCGGGAGTGTCGTCATCCTCGATAATATGGCGTGACAGGTAGATGGCCTGCAGTATCACAAAAGCGATGGTCAGGCCCATCAGGCCGAACAGCTTGAAGTTGACCCAGGTGTCCATGCGGTCCTGGTCCGGCGCGCCGAGATTGTAGTAGAAGGCGACATACAGGTTGGCGGCGCCGCTGATAAAAAAGAAACCCACCCAGGACAGATTAAGGGTATTCCAGACGCGTTGCGGCAGGCTGATCTGTTCACTCATGGCGCGCTGGATAATGGGTTTTTCGCCGATAAGCATACTGCCGAGAAAGACCACGGCAAACAGCCAGTTGAGTACGGTGGGTTTCCACTGGATAAAGGCCGGGTTGCCCAGAAAGATGGTAATACTGCCCAGCACGGTAATCAGCGCCAGCGAGAAAAGGTGCATACGCTCGAACTTGCGGGTATTGATCCAGTGGTAGGCCACCTGGATAAAACTGGCAATAATCGCCACGCCGGTTGCAATAATCGTGGCATTGATAAAGTCCGGTTTGTCCGGATTGATCAACTGGCCGACAAAGGTGTTTTCGATCAGGAAATGAGCCTGGTAGTAGCTGACGAAAAAGAGAATAATTGGAAAAAAGTCAAAGAGTAACTTCATGTTGTTAATGTTGTTTGTATATTATGTTTGAGTGCGTGTTGTGGGCATTATACCTGACTTTTTTCAGTGAATAACGAATAGTGAATAGTGAATAGTTTTGATACCTTCAGTATCAGGTGTATTATTAGCTGCTTTTGGAATTTGCTGGTTAACTGACTCTGTGAGACTGTCAGTAATAATCCAGGTTCCAAAGAAAAACACTATTCACTATTCACTATTCGTTATTCACTGCTTTTCATGTCCCAGTACTTCGAAATCCACCCCCAGAACCCGCAGATGCGCCTGATCAAACAGGCGGTTGATATTCTTGATAAGGGCGGGGTGATTGTCTATCCGACGGATTCGAGCTATGCCCTGGGCTGTCATATCGGAGACAAGAAGGCGGTGGAGCGGATGCGGCGTATCCGGCAGATCGATGAGAAGCACAATCTGACCCTGGTCTGTCGTGATCTGTCAGAGATTGCCACCTACGCCAAAATCAACAATGCCGACTATCGCCTGCTGAAGTCACTGACGCCGGGGCCGTACACCTTTATTCTGCCGGCCACTTCCGAGGTGCCGCGCCGGCTGATGCACCCCAAACGCCGCCATATCGGTATCCGCGTTATGGATCACCCCATCGTGAATGCGCTGCTCGATGAACTGGGCCAGCCGATTATCAGCTGCACCCTGGTGCTGCCCGGTGAGGAGTTCCCCGTCACCGACGCCGAGGATGTGCGCGACGTGCTGGGCAAACAGGTCGATCTGATTATCGATGGCGGCCACTGTGGTATCGAACCGACCACGGTGATTCGCATGACCGACGGGGCGCCGGAGGTGAGAAGGCAGGGGAAGGGAACCGATCACGGCCTTTAGGCCGTGATCGGTTCAGTGAATAGTGAATAACGAATAGTGAATAGTGTTTTGTTCCGGTGTTTTGGCTAGTGGCGGGGTTAATCTGCGGGTGGTTCCAGGTGCTTGAGGCAACTCAGGTATTTAAAAACTATTCACTATTCACTATTCGTTATTCACTAAAAAAGTCAGGTATAATCCCCCGCAACATCAGCCAGGCCCAATGACACACTTAAACCACCCACCATGCAGTCCCTGACAGACTTTTTTCCCCATGTTTTCTGCTAACGTGCTCTACACCATCGCCGTCTGGGCCTTGCCGGTGCTGTTTGCCATTACCCTGCATGAGGCGGCGCATGGCTGGGTGGCGAACAGGCTGGGTGATCCGACGGCGAAGAATCTTGGCCGGATTACCATTAACCCGATCAAGCATATCGACCCCATGGGTACGGTGGTGGTGCCGCTGTTTCTGGCCATGATCAGCCCTTTTATTATCGGCTGGGCCAAACCGGTGCCGGTGGAACCGCGCTATTTCAGGTCACCGTTGCTGGATATGGCGCTGGTGGCGCTGGCCGGGCCGGTGTCCAATTTTCTTATGGCCTGTGGCTGGGCGATGTTTATTCTGCTGGTGACGCAGGTGTTTACCACGGCATCGACAACCAGTCTTTTTCTGGTCGATATGGGCAGCAAGGGCATTATTATCAATGTGGTGCTGATGGTGCTGAACCTGTTTCCCATCCTGCCGCTGGACGGCGGCCGGGTGCTGGCCGGGGTGCTGCCGCCACGGCTGGCCATACCGTTTATGCAGACCGAGCGATATGGCATGCTCATTATTCTGCTCTTACTTGTTACCGGCTTACTCGGTAAAATCATGTGGCCGCTGGTGCAGCACTTTGTCGGCCTGATCGGCGCCCTGTTCGGGCTGCAGTAATCTATCGGCCAGCGTACAAACGAATTCAATAACAAAAGGTAAAACAGCTTGAACACAGTCGTTACACAACACCAGCGGGTTCTTTCCGGCATGCGCCCGACCGGGCAGCTGCACCTGGGGCATTATCATGGCGTGCTGAAAAACTGGGTGCAGTTGCAGCATGAATACGAATGTTTCTTTTTCGTGGCCGACTGGCATGCACTGACCACGCATTATGAAGACCCCTCCGTGATCGAGGCCAGTGTCTGGGACATGGTGGTCGACTGGCTGGCCGCCGGTATCAGCCCCGGCTCGGCGCGGCTGTTTGTCCAGTCGAAGGTGCCCGAGCATGCCGAGCTGCATACCCTGCTGTCGATGATTACCCCGCTGGGCTGGCTGGAACGCGTGCCCACCTACAAGGACCAGCAGGAGCAGCTCAAGGAAAAGGACCTGGCGACCTATGGTTTTCTCGGTTACCCGCTGCTGCAGAGCGCCGATATCCTGGTGTACAAGGCCGGGCAGGTGCCGGTGGGTGAGGACCAGGTGGCGCATGTCGAGCTGACCCGTGAAGTGGCGCGTCGTTTTAACCATTTATATGGCCGTGAGCCGGATTTCGAGGAAAAGGCGAAACAGGCCGCCTCCAAGATGGGCAAGAAAAACGCCCGCATGTTTTTCCAGTACCGCAAGGACTATCAGGAAAAGGGCGACAATGAGGCGCTGAATGTGGCCAAGGCGCTGCTGGATTCGCAGCAGAATATCTCCATCGGCGACAAGGAGCGGCTGTACGGTTATCTGGAGGGTTCCGGCAAGATCATCCTGCCCGAGCCGCAGGCGCTGCTGACGCCGGCCTCGAAAATGCCGGGGCTGGACGGGCAGAAAATGTCCAAATCCTATGGCAATACCATCGCCCTGCGCGACGATCCCGACACCGTGACGAAAAAGCTGCGTACCATGCCCACCGACCCGGCACGCGTGCGCCGCGATGATCCGGGTGATCCGGCCAAATGCCCGGTATGGCAGTTCCACGAGGTTTATTCCGATGACGGCACCCGTGACTGGGTGCAGGAAGGTTGCCGCAATGCCAGTATCGGTTGCGTTGAATGCAAGCAGCCGGTGATCGATGCCGTACTGGCCGAGCTCAAACCCATGCAGGAAAGAGCGAAGGAATACGAGGAGGATATCGGCACGGTCAAGGCGATTATTGAAGAGGGCACCGAAGCGGCCCGCGAGGTCGCGCGCGATACCATGGAAGATGTGCGCAAGGCCATGGGCATTGCCTATCTTTGACGGGCCTGTTTTTTTATCGTTCGTCATTCGTCGTTTGTCGTTCGTTATTCGCCGGCAAACTATAGACCTGTCGGGCGGCATCCTGTATAAACGAAGGTAATATGTCACATCCGGATAAACAGTCAGAAAACGTGCCGCAGTCGGCTGGCCAGCCCACCGAGGAGGCCGCCGAACCCAGGGTGGCCGAAACCAGGGTGGCCGAGTCCGCTGAAACTGCTGATGCACAAACCCAGAACGGCCAGGCGGCGCAGGGTGAAATGCCTTTTGCCCTGGTGCAGGGCGAACCGTTGACGGTAGTGCCGCAGGACCTGTATATCCCCCCCGATGCCCTGGAAGTGATCCTGGAGGCCTTTGAGGGCCCGCTGGACCTGCTGCTGTATCTGATCAAGCGCCAGAATATCGATATCCTCGATATCCCGCTGGAGGAAACCACCCGCCAGTACATGCACTACATCGAGCTGATGCACAGCCTGAAAATCGAGCTGGCCTCGGAATACCTGCTGATGGCCGCCATGCTGGCGGAAATCAAGTCGCGCATGCTGCTGCCGCGGCCGAGCGAAAGCGAGGACGAGGACGACCCTCGCGCCGAGCTGGTGCGTCGCCTGCAGGAATACGAGCGCTTCAAGAAGGCCGCCGAAGACATCGACGAGATGCCGCGGGTCAATCGTGAAATATTTATTGCCCGGGTGGAACCGCCGGAAATCCACAAGGAGCGGCCGTTGCCCGAGGTCGATCTGCGCGACATCCTGTTTGCCTTCAAGGACGCCATGGCGCGCGCGGAAATGTACAGCCACCATCATATTCAGCGCGAGGCCCTGTCGGTGCGTGAGCGCATGAGCCGGGTGCTGAGCGCCATCAGCGCCGAAGGCTTTACCGATTACACCAGCCTGTTTACCATAGAAGAAGGCCGCCGCGGCGTGGTTGTTACCCTGCTGGCCATCCTTGAACTGGTCAAGGAGCAGCTGATCGACCTGGTGCAGTCCGAGGCTTTTGCGCCGATTCACCTGACCGCTGCGAGCTCCGGCGCGCACACCGATGATCGCCGCTTACCACCGGCAGACAACGCCTCATAAGCTCCGAATGAGAGAAATACCATGGATATTAAAAAACTGAAAAACATTCTCGAAGCCGTCTTGCTGGCAGCCGATCGCACCCTGACCGTGCCCCAGATGGAAGCCCTGTTCGAGCTGGATGAAGAGCGTCCCACGCGCGATGAAATCCGCAAGGCCCTGCATGAAATGACCGATGACTATGCCGACCGCGGTTACGAGCTGAAACAGGTCGCCAGCGGTTTTCGCCTGCAGGTGAAACAGGACTATGCCACCTGGGTCGGCCGTCTGTGGGAGGAAAAACCCGCGCGCTACACCCGCGCCCTGCTGGAAACCCTGGCCCTGATTGCCTACCGCCAGCCGATTACCCGCGGTGAAATCGAGGAGGTGCGTG
>DRLE01000053.1 GCA_011051475.1 Gammaproteobacteria bacterium | reverse complement strand
TTTTCCAGACCATGCGTTTGACCTGGCTACCGGCAGGCTGATAGGTGAATGCGCCATGAGCTACCTGCGCAAGTTCTATGGCCCACTGATTGTAGATGCCCTTGTCTGTCACCCGGCTGACGCGATTGAGCGCGTGCATCCATTTTGTCAGGTAATGAAAATGCTGCCCGTCGCGATCCCATTCCAGCTGTTCATCGAAGGCTTCGTCGGGCCTGCGTTCGGCCAGCTTTTTGCCGATTCGCAGACCACCTGCCGTCGGGTGCCGTTCGGCTTCCTTATTGTCCAGGCCGCTCAGCCAGCTTTTGCCGTCACGGCTTTTACCCAGAACGTGGTGCACCTGGTCGACCAGTTTCAGCGCCAGTTCAAGATAATCCCGGTTATCGCTTTGCCGGTAGAGTTCCAGGTAGTTGCAGACCGCAAAGGCGTCTGTCCACAGGTAGCGCCGTGGTGGGGAAGCGCCGGTCAGCCCTGTTTCTTCGGCGAACTCGCGCATAATGATATCGGCCCTGTGTTCGAAATGTTCCCAGCGCGGTGTGCTCATTTATTTGCCTGCCTGGATAAACATGGTATCTAACTAAAAATTCTAACGCCTAAGCAAGTGCGTTTACTTGCGCAGGGTCAACACAAATACCGATTGTGGGGTGTAATATATCGCTGTATCGGACCTGTAACAGTCTGAATTTCTTTATTTTCAAAGAGCTTGTCTGTATATTAGCCATGCGCAGGGCTTTGTCTGTCAATCTTTTCCGGGTATGTGTCCGGGGATCATGTCCAGTTACTCCAGCCTGTTTATATATGGAAAACCTATGTTCGCAAAACACGCCAAGCTTCTTGTAACGCTGCTCATTATTGCCGGCTTGATCGCGGCCCTGGTTTTCTGGTTGAGCCGGGAAAAACCCGTGGCCGTTATCGTAAAAAAGGTGGAAACCGGTGTTGTTCAGGAAACCGTTTCCAATACCCGCGCCGGTACCATCAAGGCCTGTCGTCGAGCCGGCCTGTCACCATCCATTGGCGGCCAGATTGCCAGCCTGCCGGTAAAGGAGGGCGACAGGGTAAAGCAGGGCCAGGTGCTGATGGAGCTGTGGAACAAAAATTTTGTTGCGCAGTATGAGCTGGCAAAAAGCGAACTGCGGGCAACCCAGGCAACGGCAAACCAGGTCTGCGTCAGGGCCGAGGTTGCCATGAGAGAATCCGAGCGCCAGAAGCAGCTGCAGAAGAAAAACCTGAGTTCCGAAGAGGCGGTCGATCGGGCCGACGGTGAGGCCCGTGCAAAAAAAGCCGCCTGCAAGGCAGCGCGCGTTACCATCGATGTTCGCAAGGCCAATCTCTCCGTGATACAGGCTGAAATCGACCGTACCCGCCTGACCGCGCCCTTTGATGGCACCGTAGCAGAAATCAATGGTGAAATCGGCGAGGTCGTCACACCTTCGCCGGTGGGGGTGCCAACACCACCGGCGGTTGACCTGATGGATGTCAGCTGTCTCTATGTTTCCGCGCCCATCGATGAGGTTGATGCGCCTCATCTGCGCGTTGATATGAAAACAAAAATTTCACTCGACGCCTTTCCCAACGAGATTTTTCAGGGCAGGGTCAGACGCATTGCCCCCTATATTCTGGAGGTTGAAAAACAGGCGCGCACCATCGACGTGGAAGTGGATTTTCTCTGCCAGCAGGACTGTGAAAATATGCTGCCGGGCTACAGCGCTGATATCGAGGTTATTCTCGATACAAAAGACAATGTCACCCGGATTCCCACCGAAGCCGTTCTCGAAGGCAACAAGGTGCTGCTGTTTAATGCAGAAAGTCGGCTGGAGCAGCGTGAAATCAAAACCGGCCTGAGCAACTGGGAATGGACCGAGGTAACTGACGGTCTTTCCGTGGGTGATGAAGTGGTTGTTTCCGTCGATCGCGAAGGTGTCGAGGATGGCGCACTGGCAAAACGTGATACCAGTGCGCATTAACGCCGGCAATGATTGAGCTAACACATATCCATCGTAATTTTCAGGTGGGTGACCAGGTGGTACACGCACTGGATGATGTCACCCTGAATATTGCAGCCGGTGAGTATGTTTCCATTATGGGGCCTTCCGGCTCGGGTAAATCCACTCTGCTTAATCTGCTCGGGCTGCTGGACCGGCCCACTTCGGGCACCTACCGGCTCAATGGCCGGGATGTTACCTCGCTCAGCGATATCGAGCAGGCAAGGGTGCGCAACCATGAAATCGGTTTTGTTTTCCAGATGTTTCATCTTGTGCCCCGGCTGACCGCCGAGGAGAACGTCGAGCTGCCCCTGATGCTGGCTGGTATGCCAGTCGAAGAACGCAGGAAAAAAGTGGCCAGCGCCCTGAAGGATCTCGGGCTTGAAGCACGCAGCCATCACCGTCCGGAACAGCTTTCAGGCGGGCAGCGCCAGCGTGTGGCGATTGCGCGCGCAACGGTTACCGAACCGCGGGTTCTGCTGGCCGATGAGCCGACCGGCAACCTTGACCACAAATCCGGCGAAGATGTTATTCATATTCTTGAGCAGTTAAACCAGCGCGGCATTACGCTTATTATTGTCACCCATGATCTTGAAATGGGTCAGCGCGCAAAACGCCAGCTGCGCATGCTTGACGGGCGTTTGCACAGCGATCATTCAGACGGACAACCGGCAGAGCTGGATCATGGCGCTTCATAGTGCAGACATCGCCCGCTTTTCCTGGGGCGCGCTGCGGGGTTATCCGACGCGAACCGTGCTGATGCTGGTGGCCATGGCCATCGGCGTTTCCGCCGTGGTCGTGCTGACCTCGCTGGGAGAGGGCGCGCGCCTGTATGTAATGGACAAGTTCGCTTCGCTGGGCACCAACCTGATTATCGTTATTCCCGGTCGCTCGGAAACGGCCGGTATCAATCCCAGCACCATGATGGGTGAAACTCCGCGTGACCTCACCCTGGATGATGCGCTGGCGCTCACCCGCAGCTACAAGGTCAGGCGCATATCACCGATTAACGTTGGTTCTGCCAGGGTCACTCATGCCGGTCGTGCACGTGATACGGTTATTCTGGGAACCAGCGCCGAGATGCTTGCAATCCGCCACTGGGAACTGGCGCAGGGAAAATTCATACCCAAAATGGACCTGGACCGGGCGACTTCGGTTGCCGTTATTGGCAAAAAAATACGTGACGAACTTTTTGGCGCCGAGCGCGCCATTGGCAAGTGGCTGCGCATCGGTGACAGGCGTTTCCGCGTGATCGGAATCATGGGTTCGGAAGGGCGCTCCATCGGTGTCGATGTGCAGGAAATCGTCATGATACCGGTGGCATCCGCGCAGCAGCTGTTCAATACCTCATCGGTATTTCGTATTCTTGTCGAAGCCAAAACGCGCGAGGCCATCGAGCCGGTGAAGCAGTTTATTATCGATACCCTGCAGAAAAGGCACCAGGGCAAGAAGGATGTCACCGTGATTACACAGGATGCGGTACTGGCCACCTTCGATCGCATACTCGGCGCACTGACCTATGCCGTGGGTGGCATTGCCGCTATCAGCCTGGCGGTGGCCGGTATCCTGATTATGAATGTTATGCTGGTGGCGGTATCACAACGCACTGCCGAAATCGGTCTGTTGAAAGCGCTGGGCGCATCACCGCGCCATATTATTACCCTGATTCTTGCCGAAGCCTTTTTACTGTCCTCCCTGGGCGCGATTGCCGGCTATCTGCTCGGACAGCTGGGCAGCTGGATCATTCGTTATGCCTTTCCCGTGTTGCCGGCCTATGCACCGGCCTGGGCGGTTTTAATCTCGCTGCTGGTGGCCATCGTTACCGGGCTTCTGTTCAGCCTGATGCCTGCCCGCCGCGCGGCGCGCCTCGATCCGGTACAGGCCCTTTCCAGGCGATGAATTATGCTGATCCGTGATTTTTTCCACCTGACCAGCAGTTCCCTGATCGCGCATCGCATGCGCAGTTTTCTCACGGGCCTGGGTATTGCCGTGGGCATTGCCGCCGTGGTGCTGCTGACCTCGATCGGCGAAGGTGTGCACCAGTTCGTGCTCTCCGAGTTTACCCAGTTCGGCACCACACTGGTTGCCATCAATCCCGGCAAGGCAACCACCTCGGGCACCAGTATGGGTGTTTTCGGTACCGTACGCCCGCTTACCATTGAAGATTCCGAGGCCCTTAAACGTCTACCATATGCGCGTGCCGTGGTGCCGGTTGTTCAGGGCAATGCCGAGGTAGAGGCAGGCAACCGCCGGCGGCGCACAACGATATATGGTGTCGGTTCACAAATGCCTGAGGCTTTCAGCCTGCGGGTACGCTCGGGGCGTTTTCTACCCGAAGACGACCCGATTGCGCCACGTGCCTTTGCCGTGCTTGGCAGCAAGCTGCGCCAGGAACTGTTCGCCGAGCAGAACCCGCTGGGTAAACGTATTACTATCGGCGGCAGCCGCTACCGTATTATTGGCGTGATGGAATCCAAGGGCACGGTACTGGGTTTTGACCTTGATGATACGGTGTTTATACCGGCGGCGCGCGCACAGAGTCTTTTTAACAAGGACACACT
The DNA here is from genome assembly GCA_011051475.1 of Gammaproteobacteria bacterium. Classification (GTDB taxonomy): domain Bacteria; phylum Pseudomonadota; class Gammaproteobacteria; order SZUA-229; family SZUA-229. Next base: position 6,458 of record DRLE01000053.1, on the reverse strand, counting down.
GCTGGAGATTGATCTGTTGTACGACAAGGATGCCCCGGTTGACAAGGTCGTAGAAGGCATTAAAAGCATACTGCTGGCACGTCACGGCCGGGATGATGTCACCATTACCACGCAGGAGCAGATGCTGGACGTGCTCGGCTCGGTGCTGGATGTGCTGACCTTTGCGGTTGCCGCTATCGGTGGCATCTCATTGCTGGTCGGCGCCATCGGCATTGTTACCATTATGACCATTACGGTGAATGAACGCACCAACGAGATTGGTGTCCTGCGCGCCCTGGGTGCAAAACGCTCGCAGGTGCTCGGCCTGTTTCTGGGTGAGGCCATCGTGCTTGCAGCCATAGGCGGCCTGAGTGGACTGGTACTGGGTATCGGCATTGCGCAGTTACTGCATATTGCCCTGCCGGCATTGCCGGTGCATACGCCGGTACTTTATGTGGTTCTTGCCGAAGTTGTCGCCGTGGTCATCGGCCTTGCCGCGGGCGTGCTGCCGGCAAGACGTGCGGCCCTGCTCGACCCGGTTGAAGCCTTAAGGTCGGAGTAAAAAGCGAGGTCAGAGAACAATGCTTCTCAGCTATCGTTTTTGTGGCACTGTTTTTGTGTCCCCGTTTTTGCAGTATGGTTGATATATATCACGCCCGTCCCGATATTCAGTTATATACTGTATTTCCATTCCAGGGGAGAAAACCATGACTAAACCTGATCCTATCGATGCGCTTGGCGCCGCCTATGAAACCATGTATGAACGTGTGGAAGAGGGCCTTAAACACGCAAAGGAAAAAACCGGGCCCGTGCTCAAGGCGCTGATCCATGAAGCCAGGGAGAAAGCCGTTGAGCTTGATGAGTTGACCGAGGAAGACGCGGAAAAGCTGGCTCGCTGGCTGATGCGCGATCTGAATGACGCCATCCATCATATGGCCGAAAAGGGCAGTGAGCTGAAAGAGTGGCTGGGCTTTGAGGCGAAGCTGGTTGAGCGCTCGCTGGTATACAAGCTACTGGAAGCTGCGGACAAAACCACGGCAAAGCTGTTGCGCATGAAAGAGGAAATCGACACGGAAACCGCCTACCATACCGGCGAGATTACCGGTCCGGGCAAACTGATCTGTGACGAGTGCGGTGAGGAGCTGCATTTTCACCGGGCAGGAAAAATACCGCCCTGTCCGAAATGCCACAGCACACGGTTTCATCGCGAGGGTTTTTCCGTATAGTCGCAGGGCCGGAATGGCCGGTGACGTGACCCGGCGTATGGTCTAGGGCGCGACCCGTATTCTGAACTCCAGCTCGAAATACGGCGTGCTGCCGCTGCTACTGGCATTCATGATGCCGGTAGGCCGGAACTCGACTGCTTTAACCCGTGAATCGTAGCCGCCATTTGGCACAATCGGGTTATTGCCGGCATCGAGGAAGGTGATGCAGTCGGTCGTGTCAGACAGGCTGATAAAGGTGCAACTTACACCGCTCGCATCAACACCGGTACCGTCGATAAAGGCAAAGGGTGCGCCGCCGCTGTAATTGCCGGTAAATATTTCCGTTCCGGCAGGAATGTCATCACGGATGAGCATGGTATTATTATCCGGCGAGCCGGTACCGGTATTGACGACACGAATATTGTATCTTGAGTTGGAAAGCGGAATAGCCTTCGGGTTGGTAACATTGACCGGGTCATTTTCCAGGCTGACGTTTTTCTGTATCACGAAAACCGGGAAAGGTACGGTACCCTCGATACAGACATCATCAATATGCCAGAAGTCCCACAGCCCGGCATTGCCGCCGGTCTGCCTGAAACGTATCTGGAAGCTCGTGTGCTGGGCGCTTGCCGGCAGAGTATAGGTGCGTGTGAAAATCTGACCGGGCGTACCGTTGCCGGGAAAGGTTTCCAGTGTTACCCAGGTACTGGTGTTATCCAGATATTCAACCACCAGGTCCTCGCCATTGTCAGGGTCTTCACTGAAGGCATCATTGCCTCTCTGTATCCAGACGGAAAAACCGCTGAACTGGGTGGTGTTTGTGTCCATGGTATTGGATGTTGCCGAAACCACGCCACCCTGGGTATACATGGATGATGTCGGAGACTGTGAGGTCGCACTGCTGATGCCCATGCTGCCGCCGCTGCTGTTTTCCGTCCAGTTGGACAGGCCCTGTTCAAAATCATCACAAATGCCTATTTTCAACGGAGGTCGGGTCGCCGCCTTTTCGGTAATGACAACATCATCGATATGCCAGTAGTCCCAGTCAACACCCGAGCCGCCCAGCTGGCGGAAACGCAGCTGAAAATTAACATGCAGGGCATCAAAGGGAAGGATGTAGGTTGCGTTGTAGATTTCGCCCGGCGTGCCATCACCCAGATAGGTCGCCAGATTTTGCCAGGTACCGACACTGTCAAGATATTCTACAACCAGATCTTCACCGGGGTCCGGGTCCTCGGAAAACGCATCGTCTCCTCGGCGTATCCACACGCTCAGATCGGCGCCATAGACACTCAGATCAATGACGGTACTGGTAACGGCAACGGCTTCGTTACGGGTGTACATGGAACGGGTAGGCGAGCTTGACGTCGCAGCGCTGATTCCTGCAGCAGAGGCGACATCAGCTGTCCAGTTGGGTCCCAGACCGGTTCGCTCGAAATCGTCCGAAAACAGAATATCACCGGGCGCGGCAAGGCCGGCCAGCGGGTAGAGCAGGCAGAGCGATAAACAGGTCAGATACAGCCGTCGAAACATTAAACTTATTACGCAAGTGATTGATTAAATGAATAATAGCAGTAGACAGGCAAAGATACAGTCTAAAAGCTTTATTCGGTCGTTGAAATTAGTCATTTGATCGTTTTTTTCCATACAGAAACAGCCCGGCAGGAATTTCTGTCTATACTTTGATCGTCGAATGAATATTATGAGGACTTAACATGATCGTAAGCAATATGGAAATCATCCCCGGTAAACACATCAAGGAACACCTGGGCCTGGTGCAGGGCAGTACCGTTCGGACCAAGCATGTCGGCCGCGATATTATGGCCAGCCTGAAGAACATCTTCGGTGGCGAGCTGCTTGGTTATACCGAACTGCTCAGCGAATCGCGCGAAGAAGCCGTCGACCGCATGAAACAGCAGGCACAGGCCATTGGCGCCAATGCCGTGATCAATGTGCGTTTTTCAACCTCCTCGGTTACCCAGGGCGCAGCCGAGCTGTTTGCCTACGGCACCGCCGTCGTTCTGGAGTAGTCATGGCCGATCTGATCGTACTTGCCGTGTTTCTCACGGTCGGCTATGTTTTTGGCCGTATTGCAGAAACGCGTCACTATAAATCCATTAAGGAAAGAGAGCAGCAGTACCGCTATCTTCCGGCCATCAGCAGCCGTATTCCACCGGTGTCGCAACCGGCCGATGCCTCCATACTGGTAACCGGCAGCGTGGTAATCTCGGTGGATTATTTCAAGCGTTTTCTGGCCTCCCTGCGTACCCTTATCGGTGGTCGCGTCATTTCCTATGAAAGCCTGCTCGATCGCGCCCGGCGTGAAGCCATACTGCGCATGAAGCAGCAGGCCGAATCCTTCGGCGCCGACAAGGTGTTCAATATCAAGCTGGAAACCGCCTCCATTTCAAAAAATGCAAAGGGCAAAATCGGCTCTATTGAAGTACTGGCCTATGGCACGGCGCTGGTGCCGGTCGAGCCGGACAAGCGCTGACAAGCGTTTGTAGCCAGTCAGGGACAGAACGCTGAAATACACCAATCCCGAAATCCCCGAGGGTATCAACACCACGCAAAGCCACCCGCTGAAGGAGCTGGCGTTTCTGCTGTCGGCCGTCCTCGCCGGGGTGATTCTTATCACCTCGCTGCTGGCCGTTTCCGTCGACTGGCTGGTGCAGTATGTACCGTTTGAAATGGAACAGACACTGGCACAATCACTGGTGGCCGAGATTGATGATAAGCCCGGTGAGGTCGATGCCTACCTGCAGTCGCTCGCCGACCGTATTACGCCATACATGGATCTGCCCGAGGATATGCATATTAGTGTGCACTATGTGAACCGGGATATTGTCAATGCCATGGCCACCCTGGGCGGGCATGTGCTGGTCTACCGCGGGCTGCTGGAAAAACTGCCGGATGAGAACAGCCTGGTCATGCTGCTGGGCCATGAAATCGGCCACATCAAGCAGCGCCACCCGATCAAGGCCCTGGGCAAGGGCGTCGTCATCGGACTGGCCCTGACGGCCACGCTGGGCCAGTCGGCCGACTCGGTGTCCGGCCTGATCGGCAATGCCAGCAGCCTGACCATGCTGGGTTTCAGTCGTGACCAGGAGCAGGCTTCGGACGAAGAGGGCATACGCGCGCTCAATGCCTATTATCACAATGTGCATTCGGCCACCCGGTTGTTTGAAATCTTCAAAAACGAACAGCAAAAGGACGGTTTTGATGTACCGGAGTTTCTCAGCTCGCACCCGGACACCCGGGCGCGCATCGATTTTCTCAACCGCCTTGCCGCAAGCGAACACTGGAAACGTCAGGGCGTCAGCCGGCCGATTCCCGAGGCCATTGTGAGAAAGCTGGAGCAGGACCGGACACAGGCCGAACAGGAAAAGGAAGCAGAAAAATAAGCCACCTGCAAAGCCGCGACAGGCTACAATCCGATAAATCCATAAACGATAAAAAAACATGCAGACACAAACCATCGAACAACTAAACCGGCAGTTCGGCCTCGACCATAAAGACAATACCCTCAGCTTCAGGAACGGCAGGGGCGATATCCCCGTTATCGAAATCTGTAACAGGCACGCCAGTGCCCTCATCAGCCTGCAGGGCGCGCATGTGCTCAGCTGGATACCGTTGAGTGAAGAAGGCGGGACGAATGAAGATGGCATCTGGTTGTCACAGGATGCCGTGTTTGCGCCGGGTAAATCCGTGCGTGGCGGCATACCCATCTGCTGGCCCTGGTTCGGCCAGCACCCCGACAACAAGCCCGGTTTCCCCGCCCACGGCTTTGCCCGCACCTGCATGTGGCAGGTAAGGGCCACCGGGGTCATGGAAAACGGTAATACGCGTATCGATTTTAGCCTGCAGCCCGATGAGCAGACGCAGGCCATGTGGCCGCCGGGCGTCACCGTCGGCTACAGTGTGGTTGTCGGGCACAAACTCGAACTGGAACTGCTCAGCGAGAACACCGGTAATTCAACCGTCAGCATCAGTGATGCCCTGCATACCTATTTCCGGGTCGGCGATATCAGCGATGTGCGCCTGCACGGGCTGGACGATACCGAGTACCTGGACAAGCCGGATAATTTCAAACGCAAGCGCCAGCATGGTCCGGTCACCATAGAAGGTGAAGTCGACCGTATCTATGTCGACACCGCCGGTGAATGTGTTATCGAAGACCGCTCGCTGGAGCGTCAGATCGTTATCATCAAAATTGGCAGCCATTCCACCGTGGTCTGGAACCCCGGCGAGGCCGTGGCTGAAAAAATGGGTGATCTGGGTCACAACGGCTATCGCCAGATGCTCTGCGTGGAAAGCGCCAATGCGGCGGACAATACCGTCAGACTGGCGCCGGGTAAATCGCACCGGCTGTGGGTGCAGTATGAGGTGCGGGCATTATAGGTCTGTATCTTCAGATCGATAATAGACGGAAATTTTCTCAATACGCATTCTATTATGCCGCCTGCAAACTATACGCATAATGCGAATAGTTTTGTTTATGGACATGGTATTTTTTGAAACGAGGTTATAGATCTGACCCCAGCAGATAAAAAACTGCTCAAAAAAGCGCTTCAGACAGAACTGGCAGCGCGGAGAGATAAACGTGGCAAAAAAACGTAAATTATTTGATGAATTGGCCGATGGTATCGAATCCATGCGCGATCAGCGTACAGGAAAGGTTACACTGCGTACACACGAAATAGAAAAACTGCCACCGCTACAGATTGATGCTGGTACTATTCGGGATACTCGTGAGCAACTGCATGTCTCCCGTGCAGTTTTTGCCCGACGGCTCAGGGTCTCTGTTCGCACACTGGAAAACTGGGAACAGGGCAGGGCAAAACCCAATGCACAGGCTGCCGCATTGATTATGATGGTGCGCCAGTTTCCGGACACACTGGATAAGCTTTCTCAAATTTCCTGAAATAACACATACCTAGGGAACCTCTGATTAATGTCATTTTGAGCGGAACGGAGTGGAGTCGATATGTCCATGGATGGACGGTAGTAGGGTAACGCAGGAGCAGTTACCGAAAAATCTTATACTCCGTAATTCGTTGATTGCACAGTGGTAAAAGATCCTTCGGCAATTGCTCCTGCATTGCCCTAATAAGTTACATCCATGTAACGATCGGCTTCGCTACGCTGCGCTCAGGATGACAAAATCGTTATTAATCAGAGGTTCCCTAGATTGATAACTCAGCTACATTTCTCAAACATAAACCCCATAGTGGTGAAACAATAATTTATTGCTTCGGGCACAATAAAGTTTAG
>DRLE01000052.1 GCA_011051475.1 Gammaproteobacteria bacterium | reverse complement strand
GCAAGCTGACGATTACGGTGGTGGGTGAATAAGTGGTTCTGGTGTTGGTGTTTGGTATTTTTCTAACCACAGAGGACACAGAGGTACACAGAGTTTTTTAACGCGCCTGGCGGCGTAAAAACAATATAATGCTTTCCTCTGTGAACCTCTGTGTCCTCTGTGGTTAAAAACAGTCAAAATAAAACCAGCCAGCTTATCAGTTCACCACATTACGCGGTTCCCCGCGCAAAAACGCCCGTATATTTTCGGCAATTTCATCCACCAGCCGCTGTCGCGCCTGACGGCTGGCCCAGGCCACGTGCGGGGTAATGATCAGGTTAGGCAGTTGTTGCTGCAACAGAAAGTAATCCGCCGGTGGTGGCTCCTGCGCCAGCACGTCCAGCGCTGCACCACCGATCTGCCCGGACTTCAGTGCGGCCAGCAGGGCCTGTTCATCGACAAGGCCGCCACGGGCGGTATTGACAAGAATGGCATCGGCTTTCATCAGGGCCAGTTCCTTTGTACCGATCAGATTGCGGGTATCTTCCGTTAACGGGCAATGCAGGCTGACCACATCGGCCCTGGTCAGCAGTTCATCAAGCGGTACGCGCCCCGGCCTGCGGTCATCGGCATTGCGCCGCGCCAGCAGGATATTCATGCCGAAAGCCTCGGCGACGGCGGCCACCGCCCGGCCCAGTTCGCCGTAACCGACTATGCCCATATTCAGCCCCTGCAGTTCGCGCACGGGATAATCGAACAGGCAGAAAAACGGGCTTTGTGACCAGCGCCCCTCAAGCACGGCCTGCTGATAACGCGTATGCTGGGTGGTCAGTGCCAGCAGCAGGGAAAACACGTGCTGCACCACCGAGGGTGTGGCATAGGCCGGGACATTACAGACGGTTATGCCCTGCTCTTTAGCCGCTACCCGATCAATATTGTTTACGCCGGTAGCGGCAATGCAGACCAGTTTCAACCGGGTGGCCGCCTGCAGTACCGGTCTGTCCAGCACCACCTTGTTACTGACGATCAGCTCGGCTCCACCAACACCTGCCATCACTTCATCCGGCGCAGCATTATCGAAAAACCGCCAGTTATCCGCCAGGTCATTTAGCGCAGACGTATCCAGATCCTCCGGATGTATCGAGGCGTAATCCAGAAAAACAGCTTCGCTAAAAGACATAAGACACCGTTATTTCAGTCCGGGTGTGCTTATACTTCCGCCATTTCGAAATCCGACTTGCCGGCGCCGCAATCCGGGCACTCCCAGTCGTCCGGCACGTCTTCCCAGCGGGTGCCGGGCGCCAGGCCGTGCTCCTCGTCGCCTTTTTCCTCGTCGTAAAGATAACCGCAAACCAGGCATACCCATTTTTTATAAGCCATTTCCTCTCCCCTCTGAATTTTTAGTCTCTGGATTGATAGCGCCGTATTGGCTGTTCTACGCGGCCCTGATTGCGTTAGAATAACAGGACCATGAATTCCTGTCTGCAGGCGCTGCAGTCAACCATCGGCGGTATGTAAAATGACTTCGAAAACACCCCCTGTTGTACTTTGTTTTTCCGGTGCCGACCCGACCGGTGGCGCCGGCATACAGGCCGACATTGAAACCATTACCAGCCACGGCTGCATAGCCGCCTCGATTATTACCGCGGCCACGGTACAGGACACCGTCGACGTGATGTCGTTTTCGCCCATGCCATCCGACCTGATCGTGGAGCAGGCCCGCGCCATACTCGAGGACATGCCCATCAGCATGGTCAAGATCGGCATGGTGGGCAGCGCCGAAATTGCCATGGCGATTCACTCCATTCTGACCGACTACCCGGATATTCCGGTTGTCTATGACCCCGTCTTCAGCACCGAAACCAATGCCCTGCTGAGTACCGAGGATCTGGTCGATACCGTGCGCACCCTGCTGCTGCCTCTGACTACAGTGCTAACACCCAATATATTCGAGATACACGCCCTCTCCCCCGGTTCCGACACACCGACCGCCGCTGCCATGGGTCTGCTGGAGTCCGACGTCGAATACATCCTGCTGACCGGCACCCACGGCAAGACACCGGATGTTGTGCATACCCTGTTCAGCAATAACCGGGAAATGGAAGTGTTTCACAACGAGCGCCTGCCGCACAAATATCACGGCTCGGGCTGTACCCTGGCCTCCAGCATCGCCGCGCACATGGCGCTGGGGCAGGACGTGCTGGGCGCCGTGCGCAATGGTCTGGAATATACGCACAATGCACTGAAAAATGCCTATCGCGTCGGCATGGGCCAGTATCATCCCAACCGCTGCTTCTGGATCAAGAACAAGTGAGTCTGAAGCAGCAGCGTGATCACAGGCTGCAGGGGCTCTACGCGATTACCGATGAACATCTGATACCCGAAGCGGTTTTTGCCAGTCGCGTCGAAGCCGCACTCGCCGGTGGCGCACGCATTATCCAGTACCGCGATAAATCCACAAACCGGCAAAAACGTCTGCAACAGGCACAGCAGCTGCGCCGGCTTTGCAGCGACTACCATGCGCTCTGTATTATCAATGATGATATTGAACTGGCCGGTGCAGTGGATGCTGATGGCGTGCATCTGGGCCGTGACGATCATTCACCTGAACACGCCCGGGAGAGGCTGGGGGAGAAGGCCATTATCGGCATTTCCTGTTATGACCGGCTGGAGCTGGCGCTGGCCGCAGAGAACAACGGCGCCGATTATGTCGCCTTCGGCGCCATGTTTTCATCCACCACCAAACCCGAAGCCTGCCTGGCGGGAACGGCCATCATCCGCCAGGCCAGGCAGCAACTGCAACTGCCGGTTTGCGCCATTGGCGGCATTACCGCCGAAAACATCCGCGAGCCTCTCCGGGAAGGTGCCGATATGGTCGCTGTTATCGGCGGTGTTTTTGCTGGTAACAATGTAAAGAACAAAGCCCTGGTGCTCAGCCGCCATTTCCAGCCGCCCATATAAACGACGATTGCATTCTCTCATAATGATACCAGGGCCTGTTAACACTCAATCGATAGGCGCTGCTTAAGACTCATTTATGTTCGTGTCAGGCAAGCAAGGACCGTAATGCACAGGCCGGATAGCCTGACTGTATAACCGCCATTAGATGATGCTCTCAAAGTAAGGTAAAATCCCCGCCCTGTAGATTTTCGCTTTAAACCACCCACTCAATCATTACCCAGGTCAGTTCCATGTCAGAGCAATCCACGCCAGTTCAATCCCAGTCAGATCCGTTCAGGGCCGCCCAGAGCCATATACCCGGCGGCGTCAATTCGCCCGTGCGCGCCTTTGCCGGTGTCGGCGGTGAGCCGGTTTTTATCAAACGCGCCAAGGGCGCCTATATTTTCGGTGAAGACGGCAAACAGTACATTGATTATGTCGGTTCCTGGGGACCGATGATTCTGGGCCATGCGCATCCCGAGGTGATCGATGCGGTAAAAGCCGCCGCCGACAACGGCCTCAGCTTCGGCGCGCCCACCGTGATCGAAACCGAGATGGCCGATAAGGTCTGTGAACTGGTGCCCTCCATGGACATGGTGCGCATGGTCAGCTCCGGTACCGAGGCCACCATGAGCGCAATCCGTCTGGCGCGTGGCTATACCGGCCGCGACAAGCTGATCAAGTTCGAAGGCTGCTACCACGGCCATGCCGACTCGCTGCTGGTAAAGGCCGGCTCCGGCGCGCTGACCCTGGGCCAGCCCAGCTCGCCGGGCGTGCCGGCCTCACTGGCCGAGCACACCATTACCCTGCCCTATAACGACCTTGAGACCTTCAACAAGGCCGTCGGCGAAATCGGCGAGCAGGTCGCCTGCGTCATTATCGAGCCGGTGGCCGGCAATATGAACTGCATTCCGCCGCTTGAGGGCTTTCTTGAAGGCATCCGCAAGACCTGCAGCGAGCATGGCATCGTGCTGATCTTCGATGAGGTCATGACCGGCTTTCGCGTGGCCCTGGGTGGCGCCCAGGCACACTACGGCATTACCCCCGACCTGACCACGCTGGGCAAGGTCATCGGCGGCGGCATGCCGGTGGGCGCCTTTGGCGGCAAACGCGAAATCATGGAATATATCGCCCCGCTGGGCCCGGTCTATCAGGCCGGTACCCTCTCGGGCAACCCCATCGCCATGACCGCCGGCCTGAAGACCCTGAACCTGATTTCACAGCCCGGCTTTTATAACGAGCTGGCTGACAAGGTTATCCGACTGACCGACGGCATTCTGGATGCGGCAAAAACCGCCGGTATACCCATGACCTGCAACCGCGTCGGCGGCATGTTCGGCCTGTTCTTCTCCGAGCAGCCGGTTCACAGCTTCGAGCAAGCCACGCAGTGCAATCTCGATCAGTTCAAAGCCTTCTTCCACGGCATGCTCGATGCAGGCGTCTATCTGGCCCCTTCGGCCTATGAAGCCGGTTTTGTTTCGGCCGCGCATAGCGAGGACGACCTGCAGAAAACCATCGACACCGCGGCAAAAGTACTGGCCACTTTGTAAGATGCAGGCCTTTATCTACCGCTGCAGCAACCGGCCGGACATGTATATCTACCTGGCCGAGGAAGACAATTTCGAGAACGTGCCAAAGGAAATCTTTGTCACCCTGGGCATTGTCGAGTTCGCCATGGAGCTGGAGATCACCCCGGAGACGAAACTGGCCAGGGAAGATACAGCCACTGTGCTCAAAAATCTCGAAGAAAAAGGGTTTCATATCCAGCTGCCGGGTGATGAATCCATCGAGGAAATCATGGCGCGTATCGCTGCGGGTAAAGCTTCGTGATGCTTTGCTGGTGTGTCGGATTTTATTTTTAACCACAGAGGACACAGAGGTACACAGAGTTTTTGTTTTTTAATGCGCCGCAGGCGTATTAAAAACAATAAAACGGTTTTCCTCTGTGAACCTCTGTGTCCTCTGTGGTTAAAAGAACACCCATCCTCATAACCCTATGAATCTAATGGTTTTAATCCGGCTGAAGGCCTACACCTGACTGTCCACCTCGGTTATAATCAGGCGCTCATCGTGATGATTCTTTTGATGAGCACTATCTTTTTTCCGTTTGCATATTTTTTTCGGAGCACCCGTATGTACTTTATAAAAATTCTAATAACAAGCCTTATTATTTCCGTTATTGCCTCAGCCGCCACTCTGCAGGCACATGGCGGCGCCGGTTTTGGCGAGAGCTTTACCCTGCTTTTCAGTGGCGCCAATATCAAACTGCTGATTATTTCATTTATCAGTGTCCTGCTGGCATCGGTTATTGCCACTCGCATCAGCACACCGGCCGGTAGCAGCAAAAAAGCCGGCATCAAACAGGGCCAGGAACGCGGCACCGTCAAGTGGTTCAATGCCGCCAAGGGATTCGGCTTTATTACACGCGAAAACGGAGAAGACGTGTTTGTTCACTTCCGCTCCATACAGGGCAAGGGCCACCGCTCTCTGGGTGAGGGCCAGACCGTCATCTTCTCGGTTACCGAGGGTGAAAAAGGCCTGCAGGCTGTTGATGTCACCAGCGCCTGACCGACGCTAGCATTAATAAAGGCCGGTTTTATGCCGGCCTTTTTTATTTCTGCTTATACACCATCCACACCTCTACTTAGGGTATAGACTACCCTTCTCCCGGAAAATACCCCCACCACTACGGTTTCATGCTCACATCACGTATTTATTTACTCATTATTGCCCTGCTTTATGGCTGTAACACAGCACAGGCCGACACTTACGTGGTATCAACCGGGAATACTTACCTCGCACTGGGAACCCATCTCAGTTACCTGCAGGAACAGGGAGCACCCCTGTCAATCGAACAGGCAATCAATGCTCAGGCTGCCGGAAAATTCAGGCCATACAACAGGCAGGTGTTCAGTGCAGGCATAGGCGTACAGGCTTACTGGTTGAGCTTTGCCGTGAATAACCCGCAAACCGAAAGTGTGAAACGCCGCCTGGTTCTTGAAACATCCTGGATGGATGAAATTGCGTTTTATGTTATATCCCGGGGCGCTCTGATAAACCAGCAGAAAGCCGGCGACCTGCTGCCTTTTGCAAAGCGCCCGGTAAAACACCGCTTTTTTGTTTTTGATGCCGGCTATCCGGATGGTGTCAGTCGCGTCTTTATCCGCATTGCCACGCCCGACCCCATGGTTGCTCCGATGTTCTTTGGCTCAGTAGAAGCCTCGGCAGAACAGGACCAGTTCAATGCCTATACCTATGGTCTGCTTTATGGCCTTGTCGGCGCGCTGCTGCTGTATAACCTGCTGCTGTTCTTTTCTATCCGCCAGTCACGTTACTTTTATTATGTAATATACCTGGCCGCATTCCTGCTGATGAACCTGTCCTATACCGGCCATGGTTATGCTCTGCTCTGGCCGGGCAGCCCCTGGTTACAGCAGTGGATAAACCCGATAGCCATTACCCTGTTCTCTGTAACCGGCATTGCCTTCGCCTTTGTTTTTCTGAATATACGTCGCCTGTTCCCGCGTCTGTTTCTGGCAACCACCGTATTCTGTTGGCTGATTGCTGCTGTACAGCTGGTTTTTATGATGCTGAACATGCAGGCAGCCAGTGTCGCGCTGTCTATTGGCTTCGCCATGTTCTTTTCCCTGTTTACTTTCTACTGCGCCATTATCAGCTTCCGTCGCGGTTATCGTGATGCACTTTACTACCTGGTGGCAACGGTCGCCACGCTTATCGGTTCAGCCCTGACCGCAGCCACGGTGTGGGGACTTGTTCCCTATAATATACTTGGTTACCGCGCAGCAGAAATTGCTGTCTCTTTTGACGCGCTACTTTTATCACTGGCACTGGCCGAGCAGATACGCCGGGCACAGAAGGAAAAAACACTGGCGCTGCAGATGGCTCGTATCGACATGCTGACCAGCCTGAACAACCGGCGTGCTTTCAACGAACTCAGCCGGCCTCTGTGGCATAACAGCCTGCGCTATAACAATGAGCTTTGCATCATTATTCTGGATATCGACCGCTTCAAATCCATTAATGATACCTATGGACACGCCATCGGTGACCAGGTACTCAGGCAAACAGCGCTCACCCTTATTAAAGTCGTACGTGAGGCTGACATTCTTGTGCGCTGGGGTGGTGAAGAGTTTGCCATTCTTCTGCCTCACACCTCCCTTGAACAGGCAACAATACTGGCCGAGAGAATTCGAAAATCCCTTGCAGAAATGCGGGTCGTAACCGAACAGGCTGAGGTCCGGATAACCGCCAGCCTGGGGGTGGCTCTCCGAGATAATGGTATGGCAGGCATCGAGCAGCTTATGGCAGCCGCCGATCAGGCGCTTTACCAGGCAAAAAATGCAGGGCGTAACAGGGTGTGCCGCTATAAACCACCCGCAGAGTAATACCGTTATTCTGTAATAATCTTTACCACTGGCTGAAATCAGCCGACTGTGAGCTACACTCTGGATTATGAAACAGCAGGTATTCAAGGGACTCTTTCTGTTGTTGCTGCTCCTACCCAGCCTGGCACCCTGGGTGGCAAATGCTGAGGGCAATCCTGAGCCCCTGAACACAAATCGTAACTACGACACCATCGGTCGTCACGGCATGCTATATGTGGAACAGGCGGACACACCGCTTGAACTGGCGCAGGCAAGGCAGGCCTTTGCCAATGGCCGGTTCCAGGCTATCACTGACGATGTGCCCACATTCGGCCTTCGCCAGGTTGCCGTCTGGCTAAAGATCGACATCAGTAATCCGACATCAGAAAATGCATTAAGACGCTTCAGTGTCGAAGCACCCTGGGTTGACTATATCGACGCCTACCTGCTCTATCCGGGTGAAGAGCCCGTGCATCTGCAGGCCGGCGATGCCCGTCCTTTTTCTGTGCGTCAGCTGCCTCAACGCCAGGCCATTTTTGAACACGACTTCAGGCCGGGGACCACCGAACTTTACCTGCGCCTGGAATCACCCGAGCCGGTTGTTGCTCCCTTGTTCTTTGGGGATGTGAATTACATGCAGGCCAGACATATCGCCCAGACCTATGGCTATGGCATGCTCTACGGCCTTGTCAGCGGCCTGCTGCTGTTCAACCTGCTGATCTATTTCACCATCCGTCAGCAGCGTTACCTGTTTTATGTGCTCTACCTGGCCATCTACCTGTTGATGAATATCTCCTATACCGGTCATGGCTATCGCTTCCTGTGGCCGGACATGCTCCGCTGGCAGGACTGGGCGCCGGCCACCACCCTGTTTCTGTACCCATCCTCCGGCATCCTGTTCGCACTTTCCTTCCTGGAAATGAAGAGCCTGTTCCCCCGGCTCTGGCGATACACCCTGGTGCTCGTTGCAGCCCTCTGCCTCATGCAGGCACTGATGATACTGCTCGATGCAAGAGCGCTCAGCACCAAAGCCGCCCTGATGTACACGATCACTTCCTTCCTGCTGACTTTTTACTACGGCATCCTCTGTTACAGCAAAGGCCATCGTGACGCCCTGTATTATCTCATCGCCACTTTTGCCACCCTGGTCGGCGGCTCGGTCTCGGTCCTCAGTGTCGCCGCGGTCATACCCTATAATGGACTGACATTCCACGCGGCTGAAATAGCCGTGGCTCTGGACGCCATTCTATTGTCCATCGCCCTGGCCGAACAGATTCGCCGCGCCCAGAACGAAAAACAGCAGGCCATAAAGCTGGCTCGCACCGATATCCTGACACGCCTGAACAACCGGCTTGCATTTGACGAAATTTCCGAACAAATCTGGCGCAATGCCCGGCAGAACAAACAGGAGATCTGTTTCATTATGCTGGATATTGATCACTTCAAGGAAATCAATGACCGTTACGGTCACGCGGCGGGGGACACCGTACTGAAGACCATCTCCTCCACCCTGCGCCAGATAGTGAGAAAAAACGACCTTCTGGTCCGCTGGGGCGGCGAAGAATTTGCCGCGATCCTGCCACAGACTTCGCTGCAACAGGCCAGCGTACTGGCCGAGCGGATTCGCAAGGCGATTGAGAAGCTGCAAATAGAGACCGAAACCGGTGAAATAATCAGAACCACCGTCAGTCTGGGTGTTGCCAGAAAAACGGAAAGCATCACCAGTATCGAAGAGCTGTTCGCCCTGGCTGACAGCAATCTCTACCAGGCAAAACAGGCCGGAAGAAACAGGGTCGTCGCCTCTGCGTAGAAATATAATACATAATTGAACACTTCCCTGATAATGTATCGTTCCGGACAAGCAAAGAATCCATATGCCAGGAAAAATCGCACAATTATTGCTGCAACCCTCTGACCCGGACTGCATCAGCTGTCAGCAGGCACGCGAACATTTACTGCAGGGTATTATTACGGCTTTTGCCATTATTGGTTCACTTGCCTATATCCCCAGCGTCATCGCCGCCTATATCGCCGATTTCGACGATATCATTATCATTGACACCGTCGTTTACGCCTGGGTGATCTATCTGCATTTCTTTCGTCAACACAGCTACCTGTTCCGCGCATACAGTCTCATCTTTCTTAATCTGGTTCTGGCCTTCTTTCTCCTGCTCAAACTGGGGATTCTCGGTGCCGGTATACTCTGGCTGTTCTTTACACCCATACTATCCACTCTGCTGATCAGCTACCGCCAGGGCATGGCGCTGATCGGCGTCAACATCCTGCTGCTGGGGCTGGTCGGTTACATGGAATTCGCAGGATTGCTGGCAGCGTCCCTACCCGAAAACAACACATCCCTGTGGCTGGTTATTTCGGTTAACTTCGTCCTGCTGGAAATTATTACCGTTGCCAGTCTTGGACGTCTGCTCGACAGTCTGGAAACCACCCTGTTCAATCTGCAAACCAAACAGAGCGAAATCGTCCTGACCCAGGAGGCGACCATCGAAACCGTGGCCTCGCTGGCGGAATACCGTGACAACGAAACCGGCAACCATATCCGGCGTACACAAAACTACGTCCGCGCCCTGGCCGTTTACCTGAGCGACAGGCCAGAACACCGCGACTACCTGGATGAGGAAACCATAGAACTTCTGTACAAATCCGCTCCCCTGCACGATATCGGCAAGGTCGGCATCCCCGACCAGATCCTGCTAAAGCCGGGCAAACTGACCGGGGAAGAATTCGAAGAGATGAAAAAACATGCGGTTTACGGCCGCGACGCCCTGTTAAAGTCCGCAGAAAAACTCGGCAACAACAATTTTCTCGAACTTGCCGCGCTTATCGCCTACAGTCACCACGAAAAATGGGACGGCAGCGGATACCCGCAGGGACTGGCCGGTAAGAACATTCCCCTGGCAGGCCGGATCATGGCCGTGGCCGATGTCTATGATGCCCTGATCAGTCGCCGTGTTTACAAGCAGGCCATGTCACACAGGCAAGCCATACAATACATCAGCGAAAACCGGGGGACTCATTTCGATCCTGACATCGTTGATGCCGTTATCTGCCTGCAGCAACAGTTCCTCGACATTGCCGATCGCTTCGCTGACTCCGAGGATGAGCGCCGTACGCTCAAGGCCGAATAAAATGCGTTCCCTCTGCCTGTATCTCTCCCTGTTTTCCGCTCTGCTGCTGACGCCGGTATTCGCCGACGCCTCACTGAACGAACCTCTTGACGCCAGCCGCAATCACGATGTTACCGGTCTGTATACCTTTTTCATGGTGGAGGATGAGGATGAAATCAGCCTGCAGCAGGCAATACAGTCATACCGGCAAGGCGCCTTCCGCCCTGTCGGCAAACCGGTGGCCGGATTCGGCCTCAACCCGCACGGTGTCTGGCTGAGAATAGAAGTCGTCAACCCGACCGACAGAACACTGCATCGTCGCCTGACTGTGGAAACACCCTGGCTGTCCAGGGTCGACTTCTACCGTCTGCAGAACGAACAACTTCTCGCCGAATACCAGACCGGTATCGCACGCCCACTGTCTTCCCGCCAGAGCGATCACCGTCTGTTTGTTTTCGAACAGGACTATGCACCGGGCAACAGCACCATTTATCTGCGCCTGCAAACCCATGAGCCGATGATACTGCCGGTTTCATTCAGTGACCCGGTCCATGCGGAAAAGCGCGATACCTTATCCGCCTACGGCTATGGCATGCTCTATGGCATTATCAGCGGCCTGATGCTGTTCAACCTGATGCTGTATTTTTCCATCCGCCAGCAGCGTTATCTGTATTATGTGCTTTATCTCGCCATGTACCTGTATAACAATATTTCCTTTACCGGTCATGGCTATTTTTATCTATGGCAGGATGCCAGTGTTTTTCAGCAATGGACGGACAGCCTCTCCATAACCCTGTATGCAACTGCGGGCGTACTTTTCGCGCTTTCCTTTCTACACACACGAGAGGCTTTTCCACGGCTGTACCGCTACACATTAACAGGCGTTGCACTGATCTGCACACTGCAATTACTGTTTATTATCGGCGGCATGCATATGGCCAGCGTCAAGACAGGCATGCTTTATCTAATGCTGTTCTCACTGCTAACCTTCGGCTACGCCATACTCAGCTACAGAAAAGGATATAAAGACGCAGCCTACTACATGGCAGCCTCCATCGCGACGCTCGTCGCCGCGGCAATTACACCACTCAGCGTACTTGATATTATTCCGTTCTCGACCTTCACCTTCCATGCCGGCGAAATCGCCGTCGCCTTCGACTCCATACTGCTGTCCATTGCCCTGGCCAGCCAGATCCGTCATGCGCAATATGAAAAACGACAGGCCCAGAAACTGGCGCGAACCGATATCCTCACGCGCCTGAACAATCGCCTTGCCTTCGATGAGATATCAAAGCAGATATGGATTGAGACCAAACAGAACGACAGCGACCTGTGTTTTATAATGCTGGACATCGACCACTTCAAGGAGATAAATGACAGTTATGGCCATAGCGCTGGCGACGCTGTGCTGAAGAACGTATCCTCCATGCTCACTAAAATCGTCCGGGAAGATGATGTACTTGTGCGCTGGGGAGGTGAGGAATTTGCGATTCTGTTGCCTGGCTCCTCAATGCAACAGGCAATAAAACTCGCCGCACGTATTCGCAAGGCCATCGAGAACCTTGGAATAAAGGCTGAAGGCCACCATATAGAAACAACGGTCAGTCTGGGTGTGGCCTGCAGAGAGCATGAAACCCGCTCCATGGATGAGCTGTTCGCCACCGCCGACGAAAGGCTTTACCGCGCAAAACAGGAAGGCCGCAACCGGGTATGCGCAGGGGAAGCAGATGACCGGCCTTAGCTGATCTTTATCCGCACGACCTTCATGATTTCCATGTCGATACCTGCCACATTCTCTACCGCCGGATAATAGGTCAGATTGACCCGCTGTCCCTTAATGTTTTTATACCGCTTTTTACGCTTGTATTTGAAAGGCACATCGTAACCTTCAAGCATCAGGGTATTGATAATCCACTCTCTGCTGTCGCGCTGCACGTGCGAAACCACCTTCAGTCCTTCCGAATGCACCAGCCTGTGATGCGAAGCCAGCAGCTTGCTGACCGTTTTATTCTTCGTTTTCATCAATAACAAAATCCGCCAGCTGCTCGGGATGAATATAGTCTTCCGACATGGCAAACCATTTTACCGAAACGCCGGCCTCATGCACGGCATTTCTGTCACCGCAGACCAGATAATGCCATTCGGGAAGCGGCTCTCCCTGATACAGACGCCGGTAGGCACAGCTTTCCGGCAACCAGTACAGCGAGGCGACATTGCCCGGCGTCACCTGAACGCATTCAGGCACTTTCTCCCTGCGCCTGGCGTAATCGCTGCAGCGACAGGTTTCAATATCCAGCAGACGACAGGCCACCGAGGTATTGTCCACCTCGCCCGTGTCCTCATACTCCAGCTTGAGCAGGCAGCAACGCCCGCAGCCGTCACACAGGGACTCCCACTCCTCCGCCGTCATCTGTGCGAGGCTTTTTTTCTGCCAGAAATTATCGGCTAAAGGCATGCGGTTTGGTCATATCAGGTACAGGGCAACAAAAAAGAAACAGCAAGTCTGTACCCGCCTTGCCTTACCTGTCAAGCGAAGCAGACCGGTCTTCACAAAGGTGTTTCTTATTGTGTATGGCCTGAATGTTTGAATACAGGCCCATAGTGCATGCCAATGTTCATGACTCGCTGCTCTTTTATGCTTTTGTCATATCAATATTCATATTGAATAATGGTTCTGACAATATCATTTTCATCGTAATAGGTTTTGGTAAGCGGATTGCCATAACTATCATTTACGTACAGATAGTAGAACCAGAGAAACCCGGCATCATCAAAATGACTTTCCCTGACAAGAAAACCCTGGCTGTCATATTCATAAACATCACTACCATAGCCGCCCAGTAATATTCTTTCAATCAGCCGGCCATCAGCGTCATAATCATACAAAATAGTGACGCTACTGGTTCTCGTACTACCATCCTCCAGGGTCACGGTGGATGTCTCTATCTCGCTCGCCTTGGTACCATCACTGTTGTATGTATACGTGTATGTATCGACACTAAGGCCACCGGCGCAACTTCTGAGAGTAATATTGCCATAGCTGTCTGTCTGGATCGCGCAACCCGTGGGATTGCCGACGTCCTGAGTGTATATCAGATGACCATTTGCATCGTAGGTATAGATTGTTGTCGTCTGCGAAGACACAGAGCCCTGTATTAACTGGGTAGTTGTTTCTTGAATTAGCTTTCTCTGGTTATCATAAATATATTCATAAACAAGAGAAGGCCAAATAGATCCCGGAACGGTATGAGTGATACGTATTGGCAGGGCTTTGTCAATCACGGTAATCTTAACCGTTTTGTATTCACTGTCTTCGCTTCCATCGTTCACAATCAGCGATACGACATATTCACCCGTCATATCCGCTGTAAAGCTGGGCGCCACATCCGTGGGATTTGTCAGACTGGCGCTGCTACCAGAAGGGATGAAATCAAAAGACCAGCTATAACTCAGCGCATCATGGTCATCATCATAACTGCCGCTGCCATCCAGGGTGACAACCTGGCCGGTTGTAGCGTACTGATCAGGACCAGCATTGGCAACCGGTGGTGTATTCACAGCTGTAATCAATACTTCATCCGCTGCGCTATTGATAAGACCATCATTAACCACAAGACTGACCGTATAATCGCCTTCCTTGTCTGCCAGAAACATGGGATTCACGGTATCGGCAAAGGAAAGGCTGGCAGCACTTCCCGCAGGTTTTGACAACAGAGTCCAGCTATAACTCAGGGTATCGCCATCCGCATCCGAGCTAGCACTACCATCCAGAGTGACAATCTGGTTTTTGTTTATTGACTCATCCGCCCCGGCATTGGCAACCGGCCGGGAGTTTGTTACGGCGACAATAGTGACATTATCGGCTGTACTGCTGCTTGTGCCGTTATTAACAACCAGACTAACGATATAAGCACCCGTCAGATCTACCGTAAAGCTCGGCTGCACGCTAGTGGAGGAAGAAAGCGTGGCATTACTTCCAGCGGGTTTGGAAACAAATGACCAGCGGTAGGTCAGTGTATTGCCATTAGCATCGGAACTTCCGCTACCGTCCAGCGTAACCACCGAGCCGGTAATAACATATTGATCAGGCCCTGCATCAGCAACCGGTATGGCATGACTTCCACTACCACTGTTACAGCCACTTAAAAATAGTATCAACCATAGCAGGCTAAACAGCCGGTACTTCCTGCATGACAAGCAAGATTGTTTGTTCATTTTCCTGCCCTCCTAACCTGTTCGACTTAAAACTACCACACTCGAGGTTTCAGAAAGGTTACAGGTTTGGTTACAGTTGGAAACATATATACGCCTTCCATTTTATCAAGTGTTAATAGGAGTAATCCTGTATATACAGTGCATTAGAACCTCCAGATGTATACCATTCCCGCCTTAACGGGTTGCCGTCTGCATCATTGGTGTAAATCCACCATCCGGTTGATCCATCAGATTCGATCAACTCGGTTTCCTTAACAAGGTAATTATTACTGTCATAAAGATAGGTATAGGTGGTGCCACAGCAACGTTTCTGGACCAGGTTTCCATTATTGTCATAGGTGTAACTTTCTACATCACCACCCGGATATGTCTTGGTAATAAGCCTGCCATTCTCGTCATATTCATAGGAAAAGCTTGTCTCGGTTGGCCCGCTTATCCATTCATCGGTAATCGCATTGTATTTTGTGGCGCTCTGCCAGATGATATTGCCGTGAGAATCGGTCTGGTAGTCAAACACATAGTAATAATTCAACTGGTACCACGTCTTCTTTCCGCCAGTTACAAAATTATTAGCGTCATAAGTGTATTCAGTTGTTATACGATTCTGGGGAATCCCCGATTGATAGGACCATTCTTCAATGAATACCAGGTTTCCATTGTTATCATAATTGTAGTCCTTCGTGTAATAGGGTTCATCCGGGTTGTCTCCCGTGGTCCATGCTTCACTCCGAAGCAGCAAAGGATAATTTCTTGCCACAACGATGACATGATCCGTATTATCACTGTCTTCCTCACCGTCATTGACCACCAGGCTGAGCTCGTAGGTGCCCGCCTTGTCTGCCACAAAAGTGGGATTTGCTGTAAAGGTTCCCGTAAGCTGTGCCGTACTGTTTGCCGGCGTTGATAGCAGGGTCCAGCTGTAGCTCAGGGCATCGCCATCAGGATCACGGCTGGCGCTACCATCGAGCGTAACTACATCACCTTCCTTCACGTTCTGGTCAGCGCCGGCATTGGCTACTGGCGGCCTGTTTGTCACTGTAATAACAACTTCATCCGGCGCACTATTAATAATGCCATCGTTAACCACAAGACTGACTACAAAATCACCCGTCTTGTCTGCCAGAAACATGGGGCCGACCGTATTGGCGAACGAAAGGCTGGCCGTACTTCCTGCCGGTTTCGATACGATACTCCAGCTATATGTCAGCGCATCACCGTCTGCATCGGAGCTGGCGCTGCCATCGAGCACATAAACCTGGTTTTTGTCGACACGGTCATCCGCGCCGGCATTGGCAACCGGCCGGGAGTTTGTTGCGGCGACAATAGTGACAGTGTCCGCGCGACTATTTGTTGTGCCATTATTAACAACCAGACTAACGATATAAGCACCCGTCATATCAACCGTAAAGTTCGGCTGCACGCTACTGGAGGACGAAAGCGCGGCATTACTTCCTGCGGGTTTGGAAACAAATGACCAGCGGTAGGTCAATGTATTGCCATTAGCATCGGAACTTCCACTGCCGTCCAGCGTAACCACCGAGCCGGTAATAACATATTGATCAGGCCCCGCATCTGCAACCGGTGCATTACTGTTACTGCCGCCACCGCTGCTATTACAGGCAGCCAGTGATAAAATCAGTATCAATAAAAAGAATACCCGGGGTATCACTCCGGAAATATCAACTCGCTTGTTCATGGCCTTATCCACATTTTTCAGATTCACGTTTGTATAGTTCCGCCCTTTGAATTCCTGGGGCAAGGTGTCGGAGTCAAATTGACGCCGACAGCTGTGGCAAAAAATCACCCTACCGGATCCAGCCAATAACCGATTCCGTGCAATCATTGTTACAACGATCATTCAACTGGGTAAGGTTCACCAGTTCGGCGCCATCCGGGCTGACGGTGCAGACCTCCTTCCATTGCGCCCGCTTGATCTGAAAAGCAATGCGAGTACTGTCCTGCGACCATTGCGGCGGCCTGCTGCTGATAACCGGCCCGTTACTGACGTTGGTCGGATTGGAGCCATCGGCCTGCATCACATAAAGCTGATATTCGAAACTTCCCGGGCTGCTTTGCCGGTAGTAGGCAATGAGAGTACCGTCCGGTGACCAGACGGGTGATATCTCACTAGCATTATCATTGGTCAGATTCGTTACCGGGCTGCCGTCGATTGTCGCCAGGTAGATTTCCGAAGCTGCCGCACCGGTCTTGACCCCGGAAAAAATCAGCTGGTCACTGACCGGAGACCACGATGGATCGTCTATGATTCTCAATTCATCATCTGGACCGACCGGGAGTGGCAGCAGGTTTATCTGCTGCAAGCCTGAACCGTCTGCATTGATAACTGACAGGCCGGCACTGGGCGAACCGGATACATAATGGACAAAAGCAATCTTGCTGCGGTCAGGAGACAGAAACAGTCTGTCTCCTGAAAGTTTCAGATCAACCAGCCGGGTTTCGCTGCCTGGGTCGTCAGTGGTATAGAGGAAGTGGTCATAATAGACGCCCTTGATAAAGGCGATTCGCCGGTTGTCCGCCAGAAATTGCAAATCCCCGACACCATCAACCCTCATGGGGGTCAGGCTTCTCCCATTAGGCCGAATGGTGTACATTTCATCATAAACCTCGTCAAATACGCGATAAATCGTTGTTGATGACGGGGTTCGCTGACGAACAAAAGCAATCCTGTTTCCATCCGCTGACCAGCGAGGAAAATTATCTATGCCGGAATTTCCCGGGGTTGCCGCAGCACTCCTGTTATCAGTGATACGCTTTATTCTGCGGCCATCTCCTATGGCGACAAACAGTTCCTGGACTCGCCAGCCTTCCTCTTGATTGAACATATCATTCATCGCCATACCCGCAGCAGTACAATGGAAAACCACCTGACTACTGTCAGGAGACCAGTTGAATTCACCGCAACCCTTAAAGTCGTCAAAGGTAGCGCCGGTCATGCCTTCCAGTGTGGCGTCTCGCAGCTTGTCATACGTGAAAAGGGACTGACGATTGTTGTTCATATCAATGGCTGTTATACGCCAGCTACCAGGAATATAATCGACGTTTTCAGGATGCCGGGAGGTTTCCACCACCAGCTTGCCGGGATTACAGCCCTTGATATTGTCATCACGGAACTGAAGATCGCCGGTGTACATCGGACTGTAGGCGTAATAGCAGAGGATCTGCATATCGGTCAGGCGGGTCTCATCGTAGT